>JADFVY010000400.1 GCA_015222795.1 Pseudomonadota bacterium
CGGTACATCGACAGCGGCACGCGCTTGATATAGCCGCCATGGGTGACGGTGACGACCATGTCCTCGCGCTGGATCAGGTCCTCGATGTCATGTTCGAACTCGGCCTCTTCCAGCGAGGTGCGGCGGTCGTCGGCGAACCTGTCGCGCACATCCTGCAACTCACCGCGCATGACCTCGATCAGCCTTTCGCGAGATTGCAGGATTTCTATGTAACCCCTTATCTTTTCGGAAAGTTCCTCGGTCTCCGCCACCAGCTTGTTGCGCTCCAGCCCGGTCAGGCGCTGCAGCCGCAATTCAAGGATCGCGCGGGCCTGGGTTTCCGACAGGCGGTACATGCCATCGATGATTTCATGGCCCGGATCGTCGATCAGGCGGATGAAGGGTTCCACATCGCCGGCCGGCCAGTCACGGCCCATCAGCCCTTCGCGCGCGGTTGCCGGGTCGGGCGCGGCGCGAATCAGCGTGATCACCGGGTCGATATTGGTGATCGCCACCAGCAGACCGGCCAACACATGGGCCCGATCACGCGCCTTGCGCAGTTCGAAAGCCGTGCGGCGCGTGATGACCTGTTCGCGGAACGCCACGAAGGCGACAATGAACTGTTTGAGATCAAGCTGTTCCGGCCGGCCGTTGTTGAGCGCCAGCGCATTCACCCCGAAGGTGGATTGCAGCGGCGTATGGCGGAAAAGCTGGGCCAGCACCACTTCGGCCATGGCGTCGCGCTTCAGCTCGACGACCACGCGCACGCCGTCGCGGTCGGATTCGTCGCGCAGGTCGGAGATACCCTCTACGATCTTTTCGCGCACGACCTCGGCGATCCGCTGCACCAGACGCGCCTTGTTAACCTGATACGGCATCTCGGTGGCGATGATGGCCTGGCGGCCCGACGAGGCGTCCTCGAAATGGGTGCGGGCCCGCATGACAACGGAACCGCGGCCCGTATGATAGGCGCTGCGAATGCCCGACTTGCCAAGAATCAGCCCGCCGGTGGGGAAGTCCGGCCCCTGCACAAATTCCATCAACCCGTCGATGGAGATGTCGCGGTTCTCGATATAGGCCATGCAGGCGTCGATCACCTCGCCCAGATTGTGGGGCGGGATGTTGGTCGCCATGCCAACCGCGATGCCGCCGGCGCCGTTAACCAGCAAGTTCGGCAAGGTCGCGGGCAGGACCGAGGGCTCCATCTGGCTGTTGTCGTAGTTGGGCTGGAAGTCGACGGTATCGCGATCGATATCCTCGAGAATCGATTCGGCGGCCTTGGTCAGCCGCGCCTCGGTATATCGGTAAGCGGCCGGCGGATCGCCGTCCATCGAACCGAAATTGCCCTGGCCGTCGACCAGCATCAGCCGCATCGAGAAGTCCTGCGCCATGCGCACCATGGCGTCATAGATCGACTGATCGCCATGGGGATGCCAGCTACCGATCACGTCACCGACGATGCGCGCCGATTTCTTGTAGGATTTGTCGGAGGTATATCCGCCCTGTTTCATGGCGAACAGGATGCGCCGATGCACGGGTTTCAACCCGTCGCGGACATCGGGCAGCGCCCGGCTCACGATCACGCTCATGGCGTAATCGAGGTAAGAGCGTTTCATCTCCTCTTCGATGGTAATAAAGGGAACTGTCGAAGGGTCTTGGGGCGTCGTTTCGTCGGTGCTCAAGGTCTGGCGATTCGGTTATTGTACGGGAACGCGAAACCTAGCCTTTATTGCGCCTGCGAACAACCAAATATAGCGATTCCAACAAGTTTTCGGGCCCTTTCGATTCAGCACTCGATCGCCGGAATTTCCCGCTTGAACGGAACCCCTTCGACCGGCGCCTCATCCAGCCCGCGGGCAGCCTTGTGACCGGCATAGACGGCGGCCGCGATGGTCGAGGGCGAAAGGCAGTCGCCGACGGCCAAAACCGACTTGATCCCCGCCGATTCCAGCGCTGAACTATCGGCTACAAGCGATTGATATAACGCGTTGTTGGGGATCAGCGATGTCACCGGCACGACGGTATCGCACTCGATGTCACGGGTCCGCCCGGTAAAGACGCAAGCCAGCGTCGCCGCGCCGGATCGCAGCCCGGCGACGCCATGCTGCGGAACGATCTCGACCCCCAGTTCCAGCAGCCTGGTCTGGATGCGCCCCTGTTCCATGGTGTTATGGGTCCAGTTGGACACGTCGGCCGCCGGCGTAACCAGGGTCACCTCATGGCCTTCCAGCCGCAATTTCTCGGCCAGCACGCCGCCCATGTAGTAGTGATCGTCGTCGAACAGCAGCACCCGGCCCTGGGCCGCCTTGCCCGCCATGATATCGTTGGGTGTCAGGATATTGGCGCCATCATGGCCGGGAATCGGTTCGCGATGCTTGCGCCCGACCCCGTCGCCGCGCCAGCGCGCGCCGGTCGCCAGGATCACCTGCTGAAAGCCGAATTCGCGGATCTGATCGGCGTCCAGCCGGCTGTCCAGATAGATCGTGACGTTGGTCATGTTGTTGATCTGCTGCAGGCGGTGGTCGCGCACCCGCGCCCAGGCGGCCAGTCCGGGCAGCTGCGATTCCAGCGTCACGCGCCCGCCGGGCTGCGTCGTGGCCTCGGCCAGGGCCACCGTATAACCGCGCTGGCCCAGCGCCCGCGCCGCCTCAAGCCCGGCCGGCCCGGCCCCGACGATCAGCACCGAATCGTCGGATTTCTTCACCTGGATGCGCTCGGGATGCCAGTCGCGGCGCCATTCCTCGCCCATGGTGGGGTTCTGGGTACAGCGGATCGGCGTTATGGTTGAATCGCCCGAAACGCAAATATTACAGCCGATGCATTCGCGGATATCCTCCATCCGGCCTTCCTCGATCTTCTTCGGCAGGAAGGGGTCGGCGATCGACGGCCGCGCCGCGCCGATGAAATCGACAATGCCCTTGTTCACCATCGAAACCATCAGGTCGGGCGAGGTAAAGCGCCCCACGGCGACCACCGGTTTGCTGGTCATCTGCTTGACGAACGAGATATATTCGGTTTGCGAGCCTTCCGGCGAAAAGCGCGATGTCGTGGAATCGTTGGACCAGTCGGCGACATTGACGTCCCAGAGGTCCGGCAACTCCCCCAGCATCTCGATGACGGCCTTGCCCTCCTCCTCGACGGTAATCCCGCCGGGGCCCATCAGCTCCTCCACCGCAAAACGCACCGCGACGGCGCAGCTGTCGCCGACGGCATCCTTGGTGTCCTCGATCAACTCGCGCAGCAGGCGGGCGCGGTTTTCGATGCTGCCGCCATACTCGTCGGTGCGATGGTTATAGCGGCTCGACAGGAAATGCATCGGCATGGACAGCCCGTGCCCGGCATAGACGTAAACCACGTCGAAACCGGCCTTTTTCGAGCGCAACGCGGCGTCGCGATGCCATTTCCTCAGCGCCTTGATATCCGACTTGTCCATGGCGCGGGCATGGATGGGGTCATAGTTCTCAACGACAATGTCCGACGGCGCCATCGGCACTTCACGGCTCATCCGGTTGAGTGCATGCAGGCCGTTATGGGTGAGTTCGATGCCGGCCAGTGAGCCATGCTCGTGTACGGCCTCTGTCATGGCCGCCAGGGCCGGAATGTCGCGATCGTCCCACAGGCGGGCCTCCGCATAGGGGCTGATATCGCTGGTGTAGTGGATATCGCATTGCTCGGTGCAGATCACCGCCCAGCCGCCCTCGGCCTTGACGCCGCGCATGCTGGCCACGCCGCTGGGCATGGGATGGCCCATGCCGTTGCAATGAGGCACTTGGTAAAACCGGTTTCTGGCGGTTACCGGACCGATTTTTACCGATTCGAACAGGATGTCGTAACGTGGATCGCGTGGCATTGTTGCCCCCCAAGTTTTCCTTAGCCGGCGCCATCATGCTAACCCGCTCGCGGATGGCAAGTGGCAACTGCGCGAATTTTCGATAAAGCCCTTGCGGACCGGGCTCCACGGGTGGCAGGGTCCGATTTTGAACAACCGGCAAGCGGTGGAAATTATGCGATTTTCTTCGAGAGTTGCGCGACTCGGTGGCGACGGCGCGGCGGCCTGGGATATCCATTCCCGCGCGGTCGAGAGAACCCGCCAGGGCGACGACGTTATCCTGCTGAGCATCGGCGATCCTGACTTCGATACGCCGCCGGCCATTGTGGACAGCGCCATCGCCGGTTTGCGCGGCGGCAACACCCATTACAACGACGTCGTTGGCGACCCGCCGCTGCGCCGCGCCATCGCGCGCCAGCATACCATGCTGAGCGGGCTGGAAACCGCACCCGAACAGGTCGCCGTGTTCTCGGGCGCGCAAAACGCGCTGTTCGCGGCCGCCATGTGCCTGCTGGACGAGGGCGACGAGGTGATCGCCCCGGAACCCATGTATGTGACCTACGAGGCATTTCTGGGGGCCTCGGGCGCGCGTCTGGCGCGCGTTCCGAGCCCGCGCGACAACGGCTTCCATTTCGATCCAATGGCCATCCAGGCGGCCGTGAACGGGAGTACGCGGGCAATCCTGCTGAATACCCCGAACAATCCCACCGGCGCCGTATTGACCCGGGCCGAGCTCGAAGCCGTGGCGGAAATCTGTTGCAAACACGATCTGTGGCTGATCTCCGACGAGGTATACGCCAGCCTGACCTTCGAGGCCGAGCATATAAGCCCCTGCAGCCTGCCGGGCATGGCGGAACGGACGGTCACAGTCAGCAGTCTCTCGAAATCCCACGCAATGACCGGCTGGCGGGTCGGCTGGACGGTCTCTCCGCCCGAACTGGTGGAGCATTTCGAGAATCTCGCCCTCTGCATGCTCTATGGCGGTCCGGGTTTCGTGCATGACGGCGCGGTAGCGGCGCTGACCCTGGACCTGCCCGAGGTCGCGGCGATGAAGGCGGAAATCCGCGCCCGGCGCGACCTGGTTTGCGGCCTGCTGGCCAACCTGCCCGGGCTGGAATGCCTGTTGCCCGACGCCGGCATGTTCGTCATGGTCGATATCAGGGCGAGCGGCCTGTCGGCCCACGATTACGCCAGCCGCCTGCTGGACGAACAGGCGGTCTCGGTACTGCCGGCCGACGCCTTCGGCCCCAGCGCACAAGGCCATCTACGGCTGGGCCTTTGCACCAGCCAGGAAACCTTGCGCGCCGCCTGCGAACGCATCGCGACCTTCGCGTTGTCGCTTCAAGGGTGAGGCGTCAACGCCCTTGTAAGGCGATCCAACGAGCGAGGGAGCAAGGCAATTTGATTTCGCGCCCCAACGCTTCGGCGGACAAAAACGCGGGTTCAAGCCCATGCGCGAGTGTTTTCCGCGGGTTACAAATGTGGCGGTCCGTCATGGAAGCGATGCCACGATAGCCGGGGAAGCATATGGGAACATATCGGGGGTATGGCCGCCGAAAAAGGCACTGACAGGCTGCAGTATGTTATAGTTTTGCCGCCCAATCCGCCCGGTCGCGGAATAAAAGCCCCGGCGACTGACGCGGTTCTACAACTCGGTTTTCAGTAGATTTTTCCAGAACTGTAATCCATTGTTTTTACGCAATATTACTATATTTCAGGGAAAATTAGGCGTGAAATATCCTATGAGATATGCTTTGATTGCGTTATGTTGTCTATCAACTGTCGCATAATTGGCGACTTAACTGCGCCACGGTGTGGGTCTGCCACACAGCACCGGGTAAATATATGGCAAGCAGAGACAGCCTCAGGGGCGTGTGTCCCAACGGCCCAAGGATAAAGGAACTCCGTAAACGGGCCGGATTTTCCCAGCGTGACTTTGCGGCCCGCTTTGCGATTACCGCGCGCACCCTTCAACGCGCCGAGAGTGGAGAGCGCGTCCTGCCGGAAATGCTGAACAGCATTGCCGCCGGGTTAAAGGTTGCGTCGTCGGAATTGGATATTGAATCTATGGAAAGTTCCACCGGCTCAACCTGGTTTGAGCCGCACTACGAACAGGTGCGTCTGCCGCGAACCGCAACCGCGCGCCAGATCGCCGCGGTGCTGGCGCAAGTTCAGCAATTGACGTTCGAGTATGATATCGACCCGGACGAAAAGACAGCAGAAGATGTGGCCGCCGCCATGGAGATTATGGAACGGCTAGTCGGAAAATTGGGTTCCAATGAGCTGGAACCTTCTACCTACGTTCGGCTGTTGGGTCGCCTCAACAGCCTGCTTGGGCACCTGGAACAGCAGAATATAAGGATTTTTACCGGCAGTTACTGGGAGCCGACCGTCACGATAGAGGACGAACCCGCGCTGGACCGGCCAACACAATATTGCCGGGTCGAGACAGTCTGCTACGGCATCTTGCTGATCGGCCAAGCCGATGCGCGCTATCTGACCAGGCGAGTCATTCGCGAATATACCGACGAAAATATCGATGCCAGCATAGACGAACTGAGGAACAGTGGGTGGGAAGTCGATGACAGGCGCACCCCATCTTGAGCATGGAGCGCGGGGTATAACTTCCTGGCAGGCAAGCGAGGATTTTGAGGGTATCGGATAAATTTTACCGAAATTCAAGTTCTAGAACCAAGAATATTAGGCCTGAAACCTAATTTCAGGTCATTGCAGCCAGTTCCGGCATGTCCTCGCGGATCTCGATGAGGGTTGGGCCGTTGGCGGCCAGCGCCTCTTTCAGCGCCTCGGCAAGCGTCGCGAGGCTGTCGGCGCGTACCGCGTCGGCGCCATAGGCGCGGGCCAGGGCCAGGAAGTCGGGGTTGCGGGCATGCACGCCGACCTCGGGGATGCCCCGTTCGACCATGCCGAACTGGATCTGGCCCAGCCCGTCATTGTTCCACAGCAGAATCGGCAGCGGCAGTTCCAGTTCCACCGCCACGGCGATTTCCGGCAGGGTAAACTGAAAACCGTAATCGCCGGCTATCGCGATGCCGGCGCGCTCGGGCTGGGCCAGCTTTGCGCCGATGGCCGCCGGCAAGGCATAGCCCAACGTACCGAAACCCACCGGATGCAGCCAGCAGCGCGGCTGGTCGACCGGGAAGGCGTTGTTGCCTGTATAAACGATCTGCGTCATGTCGGTGGCGATGAAGGCGTCATCGGGCAGGCCGGCGCGGATTACGTCGAGCACGGCGATATGCTTGCGCGCCAATGTCCCCCAATTCGCCGCCGCCTGTTGCCGGGTTTCCGCAACCGCGGCACATTGCCGGTCGCCCGGTAAGCTGTTGGCAACATTCCCGAGCGCGGCGATGAATGCGCCCGCGTCGGCGCAAACCACCAGATCCGGCTCGTGGTTTACCAATAACTGTTCCGCCGAGATGTCGACCCGGACCGTCTTCCCGGAGAGATCGGGCATGCGGTCCATCCACC
>JADFVY010000401.1 GCA_015222795.1 Pseudomonadota bacterium
CACGCGCTGTAATGCGTGGCATGATGAAGAAACGCTGGGGCCGAATAATCGGAATTACCTCGGTGGTCGGCGTCACCGGCAATGCGGGCCAGGTCAACTATGCGGCCTCGAAGGCGGGGATGATCGGCATGTCCAAATCGCTGGCCCAGGAAGTCGCCAGCCGCGGCATCACGGTCAACTGCCTGGCGCCCGGTTTCATCGCGACCCCGATGACCGAGGCGCTGACCGAGGACCAGCAGGCGAAGATCAATGCCTCGATCCCGGCGGGCCGCATGGGAACCGCGGACGAAATCGCCGCTGGCGTGGTCTATCTGGCTAGCGACGAGTCGGCATATATTACGGGCCAGACCTTGCATATCAATGGTGGAATGGCGATGATATAATCGGTGCGCGAGGGGCTGCGGCGCACTGTTCATGGCCATGGCGACATGGCAGGTAGCGCAGTCGTTTTTGGGGGCTTGCGGCATGGGCTTAGTTGAGGCTTTATTAGGTCCGTACGGTATTGGGGGCAATCGGCCCTCCGGCTCTTTTATTTTGAGAGGTTTGAAAGCATGAGTGACATCGCAGAACGCGTTAAGAAAATCGTCGTTGAACATCTCGGCGTTGACGATTCCAAGGTTTCCGACGGCGCCAGCTTTATCGACGATCTGGGCGCGGACAGCCTTGATACCGTTGAGCTGGTCATGGCATTTGAAGAAGAATTCGGCTGCGAGATTCCTGACGATGCCGCCGAAAAAATCCTGACCGTCAAGGACGCGATCAGCTTTATTGAAGAAAACAGCTGAGCAATCCTTTCCAACCGTTCAGTAACTTTCCTATCGGAGCAATCCCATGAGACGCGTTGTCGTCACCGGACTCGGCATTGTCAGTCCTCTGGGCGTCGGGGTGGACCATGTCTGGGGCCGGCTAACCGCCGGCGAATCGGGCATTGTCGCCATCGACAAATTCGACACTTCCGATTTGCCGTCGAAAATCGCGGGTCAGCTTCCCCCTGGGACCAGGGCCGAGGGAGGATGGACCGCCGACGAGTGGGTCGAGCCCAAGGACCAGCGCAAGATGGATCCTTTCATCGCCTATGGCATCGCCGCGGCGGCCATGGCGATCGAGGATTCGGGCTGGTCGGCGAATAGCGACGAGGAACGCTGGCGCGCCGGCGCAATGACCGGGTCGGGCATCGGCGGTCTGTCGGGTATTGCCGAAGGCTCTATCACCCTGCACGAACGCGGGCCTCGCCGCATCAGCCCCTTCTTCATCCCGGCCAACCTGATCAATCTGGTCTCGGGCCAGATATCGATCCGGCACGGGCTGATGGGGCCAAACCATGCGGTGGTGACAGCCTGCGCATCCGGCACCCATGCCATCGGCGATGCCGCGCGGCTGATCATGCTGGACGATGCCGACGTGATGGTGGCGGGCGGGGCCGAGGCCGCGATCTGCCGCATCGGCATTGCCGGCTTCTCGGCCGCCAGGGCGCTTTCCACCGGCTACAACGATACGCCGTCGAAGGCCTCGCGTCCGTGGGACAAGGGCCGCGACGGTTTCGTCATGGGCGAGGGCGCCGGCATGGTTATCCTGGAAGAGCTGGAACATGCGAAGAAGCGTGGCGCCAGGATTTATTGCGAGATCGTCGGCTACGGCATGTCCGGCGACGCCTATCACGTCACCAGCCCGCCGCCGGACGGTAGTGGCGGTTACCGGGCAATGCAGGCGGCGTTGAAGCGCGCCGGGATGAATCCGGAAGATATCGATTACATCAACGCCCATGGCACCTCGACACCGGTCGGCGACGAGATCGAGCTTGGGGCGGTCAAGCGCATGTTCGGCGATCATGCCTACAAGCTGACCATGTCCTCGACCAAATCGGCGATCGGGCATCTGTTGGGCGCGGCCGGCGCGGTGGAGGCATTGTTCGCCATCAAGGCCCTGGAAACCGGCATCGCCCCGCCGACGATCAATCTGGACGATCCGTCGGACGGCTGCGATATCGATCTTGCCGCCAACCAGGCCAGGGAACGCAAAATCAACGTGGCCCTGTCCAATTCGTTCGGTTTCGGCGGCACTAATGCGTCGCTGATCGTCGCCAGATTCAAATGACGGCGCGGCCCGAATCGCGTCTGGCGCCTTGCCGGCTTTTCTGAAATCGAAGATTTTCATCGCGCTGATCGCCGTCCTGGCGCTCTGCGCGGGCTTGGCCATCGGTGGCGCGCGCTGGGCATTGCAGCAGGTCGAGATTCCGGGGCCGCTGGCGGTCGAGCAGGTTCTTGTCGTGCCGAAGGGCGCCGGCATGAGCCAGATCGCCGGCAAACTGGAGGCGGCCGGCATTATTTCCGACGGAAGACTGTTCAAGCTTTATGCGCGCTATCGCAAGCTGGATTCCAGCCTGCATGCGGGCGAATATGAATTCAAGCCGGGCGTCAGCATGGAGGCCGTGCTGACCCAGCTGGCCGCCGGCAAGACGGTGCTTCGTTTCGTCACCATTCCCGAGGGGTTGACCAGCCGCGAGGCCGTCACCCTGATCGCCGCCGCGCAGGGCATGAAAGGCACCGCCGACCTGCCGCCCGAGGGCTCGCTCCTGCCGGAAACCTATACCTTCATGCTGGACGAAAACCGCGCGGCGCTGGTCGGGCGCATGCAGGACGCCATGAAGGAAACCATGGCGGAACTCTGGCCCAAACGGGCGGCCGACCTGCCGATCGAAACGCCCGAGGAAGCGATTATTCTGGCCTCCATCCTCGAGAAGGAAACCGGGCAGAACGATGAGCGCGAGCGCGTCGCGGGTGTGTTCATAAATCGCCTGAACAGGGGCATGCCGCTGCAGTCCGACCCCACGGTGACCTACGCCATTACCAGGGGCGAACGCGAACTGGGGCGGCCGTTGCGCTTTAAGGATCTCGAATTCAAGGATCCCTACAATACATACTACGTTAATGGTCTGCCGCCGGGGCCGATCTGCAATCCCGGCCGCGCCGCCATCGCCGCGGTGCTGAATCCCATGGAGACGAAGGACATCTATTTCGTTGCCGACGGCAC
>JADFVY010000043.1 GCA_015222795.1 Pseudomonadota bacterium
CCGGCCTTGGGATCCTGCATCTTTTGCATGACACCCAGCTTGATCCACCATTCGTTGGTCAGCTTCACCGCATCCTCGAAGCCGCCATTCTTGCCGAAGGGCGGCTCACCATCCAGCAGGCCGCAGAACTGCGCCGACTCGTTGAAATCGAACATGTAGATGCCGCCGAGGAAAAATTTGCCATTGGTCCCCATGACGTAGGGGATATCCTCTTTCGGCCACTGCAAGTATTCGGCGAAGAAATTGTTGGTTTCCTCGGTCTTGTCGTGCCAGATCTGCAGCGCGTCCCAACGGGCCTTCAACAGGGTAACAGCGGCCTTGCGGTTATTCTTGATGAAGTCCGTATGCATGTATAGCGAATCGCCGAAGATGCCGGTTTTCTTGTAGGCGTCCTGCGAGGTGTCGGCGACGATCTGTATGCCCTTCACGCTTTCAACCAGCTTGGAGGTCCAGGGCTCATACATATAGGCCGCTGCGATATCGCCGGAGATCATCGGCCCGACGCCTTCGTCGGCGTTCAGGTTTACCCAGCTGACGTCGGCCGGCTTCAGACCGTTTATGTCGAGCCACATGCCGACCTGCAGTTGGCCGATGAAGGCCTCGGGCGCCGCGACCTTCTTGCCTTTAAGCTCGGTGGCCTTGACGCCGGGGGCCAGGACCACCTGGTCGACCCCGTAGGACGGATTGGTATAGGCCACATTGACGACCGAGAAGCCCTGCTCGATGGCGATGGGGATATAATCCAGCGTGCTGCCGTAGATATCCAGCTGGCCGGCGGCCAGCAGGTTATGGCCCTGGATCGGATCCTCGAAGATGGTGATCTCCAACTCGTAATCCGGCGCCAGATTATGTTTTTCGATAAGCTTCAGGAAAGCGTATCCCGGCCAGGACACGGCGATGCCCACCCGGATTTTCTCCTTGGCCATCGCCTGGCCCGCGGCCAGTGCGATGAAGGGCGCCACCATCAGCGCCGCGATCAGTTTTTTTACGGTCATTCTCCTGCCTCCGTCTGGTTAGTTTTAAGTTTTCATAAAAAAGTTTTAGCGGACTAAAGTTTTTTAGTCTACATTAATTTTAGAACCGCGCCCCGCAGGATAAGATAACACCACGAATCGGGGGCTGTCGGCAAGAATCGAACCGGGACGTGGAAAATGAGCGGACTTCGTGAAAGTCAGAAGGCCGGGCGACGCAGGCAGATACTAAAGGCCGCGCGCCGGCACTTCACGGAGCGGGGCTACGAGGCCGCGACCATCGAGGCGATCGCGGAAACCGCGGAGATGTCCGCCGTCACCATATTCAATCACTATGGCACCAAGGGCGGCGTGTTGCTGGCGCTGGTCAGCGAGAGCGACGGCATTCTGATCGGGAAGATCAACGAGATTCTGGGCGATCCACCGCCAGACCCACTGGAAGCCGTGCTGCGTTTTTCGCAAGTGATCTGCCGCCATGCGCTGGAATACCTTCACAAACCGGTCTGGCGGCATGTCATCGCGACGGCTGTTATCGAGGGCAATTCGGAATTCGGCCGCGGCTATGCCGCCCTGGACCGCGAATTGGTGCGCATGCTGGCCGGCCTGCTGGAAATCCTCCGCGATCGCGGCCACCTGCCGGCGGACTATCCCTCCACAATCGCGGCGGGCGTATTGTACAACCTGCACAATGCCCGCTTCGTCGAGTTCATGTCCGACGACGAAATGCCGTTGGAAACATTCGACAAACTGGTCCGCGCCGACGTCGCCTACGCGATGAGGCAATGCCGTTAACCCGGCGCGGATGTTCCCTATTCGCGCAGGTCCGTCATATTGAGTTCTTCCCACAGCCATTGCGTATCATAGGGCTTCGCCCCGGAGTCGGCGGCCTGCCGGGCTTCCTGGTTTTCAAGCTGCTTGAGCCAACGCTGTAGCGCCACCCGTCCATCCTTGCTTTGGCTGGCTTCGCGAGGGCTCATCCCGCCCAGCGCCGGAACCGGCAGCGAGATGGTTTCTTCGTAATGCCGGTCCAGAAACGTATGAATGATCGCGACTTGTTCCGCTGGAGACAGGAGCGGGTCCGCCGCCGGCCCCCCGGAGTCATGCCCGGCTACGGGCAAATCATCGAGATCCATGTATTCGATGAGCGGCCGCCCCAGACGCCGCCCCAGTTTTTCCTCCAGCATCGCGATCCCGCGTTCGGTGCGCTCGCGGGAGTTAGCGGTCAGAACCACTTCGCCCTCGATTATCTCCACCATGCCCCAGATTGTCTCTTCGGTTTCGCCGATCGAGCCCGTGGAGGTCGCGCCGCCGATCCAGTTCCACGCCAGCCCGTCCGGACCGGCGGGCTCCAACGCCTCGATTTCGTCCAACCCCCGTTCGACCGCTTCGGGGCCGCCGCCGACTATCGGGAACCGCGCCTCGCCGAGCAACAGGTCGTGACCCTCGTAATTGACGACCTGCGGCGGCGGCCTCCTCATCGCTCGAAAGACGCCCCGCAGCCAGCAATCCGTGATCAGCGCCGCGTCGTCCCGTAACG
>JADFVY010000402.1 GCA_015222795.1 Pseudomonadota bacterium
ATTAGCCGAGAAGCAGGTTTTTCGCCTCGGTGATCTTGTGCGCCAGATAATCGGTGCCGCCATGGTCGGGATGCACCTGTTTTATCAGGCGGCGGTGGGAGGCCTTGATTTCTTCCGCCGACGCCCCCCTCGACAGTCCCAGCAGGCTCAGGGCCTCCTCTTCGCCCATGGCGCCGTTGGTCTGTTGGCGCGATCCCTGGCCGTTCCCGGCCGCGCCGGCCCCCGCCGTCTCTTCGCGACGTGTCCCGGCGTGGGCGTGGTCAAGATAAGCATTGAGAATATGGGCCGAATCGGGATCGGGCGAGACCTCAACCTGCAGCAGGCGCAATTCTTCCAACGTCATGGTGGACAGCACCGTGCCACGGTATGTCCCCTTGATCACCTCGCCGTCGAACAGCCCGGCATCATGGTCGAGAATCATCTTCAAATAAACGGTGCGGACGCGCGACATCGACCGGCGCGCGTCACTGGCGGGCCCGAACCTCTCCCACAGCGCATAACCGATCAGGATAGTGGGAAGTGGCATTATATAGAGCAGCCAGATTTCAGGGGCCCGTCCCACCCACGCCAGGATCGCAATCGACAGGACGGCCGCGACGACGGCTGTTTCGCCCAGCGCCCGCGGCGCGGCGACCTGGAACCTGCCGGCCAACCTCATGACCAGGAAGAACCCTGTAAAAACCGCGCCCACCCCGAAAAACATCCATAACAGCACCATGGCCATGCGCGGGTCTGACGACACACTTCCCGTGGACCAACCAAATACATCATGGAGAATCGGCGGCATGTCGGATGATTATACTAAGGAAAACCGCCAGCCGTTCAGGCGGCGACGTGATTTTGGCCGCTGGCCGTGGCAGCCGTTGTGACGGCGCCAAGTAATTTTCGCACTTCATGCTTCGCCGCGACATGCGACATGGTCCGGCGGTTGTCGCCATCGGAAGCCGCGACATCAAAAAGCGTCAGTCCTTTAAGGAAGAGTTCGCGAAAAATGACCCGCTCGCCGAAACCCGGCAATGCCTTGAATCCAAACCGCTTGACCAGCTCCTTCATAACGGTATCCATCGAACGCTTGTTATTGGATTCCAGAGCGCCCAGGCGGTTACGCAGGACGATCCAGTCGGTATCGCATTTGTCCCTGGCCTGTTTCACGATGCGCTGCTCCCACACCGACTCGGTATAGTGGCCGGGTCCCGTGACATGCATATCCAGTGGCGAGAGACGCGCGATAACGTCGAGGTCGATAAAACTGTCGTTTATCGGCGTCACCAGGACGTCGGCATGACTGTGGGCGTGAGCGCCCAAAACCGTATCGTTGCCCGGCGTATCGATGACGATATAGTCCGCGTTGCCTTGCAACCCCTTCATGAAAGTATCGAAGCGCGACAACTCGGCGCCCCTGGCAGTCGCCACGGCGCCCAGCGCACTGGGCGAAAATCGCCGCAAATCGGGCATGTCCAGGGTCTGGTCGGTCACCTCGCCATAGGCTGTCCGACATTCCAGAAAGCGCGACAGCGTCCGCTGGCGGAAATCGAGATCCACGCAGATCACATTATGCCCACTATCCATCAGGCCGAAAATCAGGTTGATCACGGTAGTCGATTTACCGGATCCGCCCTTCTCATTCCCGACCACGATGCAGCGCGCACGCTGGTTGTTTAAACCGTTGCTCACGGTTTCATACATAGAGCCACTTCCATTTTTGCGTCGCCTCAAACGGGCAGTCATCTATAATTAGCTACACCTTGCATCTCAAATCATGTAAATTTCGTTTATATGCAGCAATTTAGATATATTTTTCTCTTGGCCGTCTTAACGGCTTTGGCGGGTTGCCAATCGAGCCAGGAGGTCGAAGACCGTCTGGTCGCGGCTTTTGGCGAAACCATGTTCGACGCCGGGCCCGCCAGTCACGGCCAGGGTGAGGTGTTTTCGAAAAGCGGGAATCTCGCCAAATGGGAGTCGCCGGTGACCGTTGCGGTGATGGTGGGCGACACCCCGGAGAATGTGGCGGCCACGCAGGAAATCCTGTCGGAACTCGCGGACCTGGGTGGTCTGGAACTGGATTGGGTCAAAGCCGGCGCCGACGGAATCGAGCTGGAAATTCATTTCAGCGACAAGCGGGAATTCGTCATCAACGGGAACCAGTTGGCCGCCTGCTATGCCAGGACCGGCGACGCTTCGGATGGTCGGCTTAAAACTGTTGGTATCTATATCGGCATGACCGGGGAAGACGAATGGCGAACCGACTGCCTGACGCATGAACTGCTGCACGCGCTGGGCTGGCGCGGCCATACCCACCGTCTCCGCTCGGCCATCAGTTATGCCCACGGGGAAACCGAACTCACCAAATGGGACAGGCTGATGATGCGAGCGCTATACGACCCCCGGCTGCCACCTGGAATTTCAAAGGCGGATGCAATTCCCGTCGTCCGTGCTATCTTTCGCGAAATGATAAAAGAGTAGCGTAAATCATCGCCGCAAGGTTGCTGTTATGGGTGATATTGGTCGTAAACTGATGGTTGTCGCCGCGATGGCCTTGTTCCTCACCGGCTGCGCGGATGAATCGCTGGGCCCCGAATATGGCGAAATCGGCGAGGAAGAAAGCGGGCTTCAGTTTTACGCACCGGGGCTGGAAGGCGGATACCGTAAATTCATTTACGGCCAGGACGAGCGGTACGTCAAACAGACGGTCGGAATGTACGGCCCGAAACAGGGCGAATTTCCCCATGGCCAGTTGATCCTTGTCGAGATGCCGCCAAGAATGTATTTTCCGAACGTCACCCTGCCACAAGATACAATCGAAGATTGGGGGCAATTCAAAAACCGGACGATAACCCACGGGCCTGCCGGCGCGGCCGTGAACAGGGTCGGACGCGTCGAATACGCAATATTCCTCGCCGACAATTTGTCCTGCGTCGTCTTTCGGCAGCCCTTCGGCACGGTCTATGGTTCCGGCGGCGGCGGCACAAGATTGATCGGCGGATACTACTGCAAGGGCGAAGCCCCGATGATGACCGAAGGCGAGGCGGAGGCAATCGTCAAGGTCGTCGGCCACAAAAAGTATGGGGCAATCGAACCGCCGGAGGGGTGGAATACCACGGCGGTTTCCTTGACAGGCGAATTATTGAAATTCGGAAACTACGTGGCGGAATCATCGCAAGTCGTGGATGCCGATACGCCATCCGGAAAACTAACGAAATCCACGAATGTAAAGTTTGTTTCACAGACGGACCGCGTTTCCAACGCGCTCAACACATCCTTCGGCATTCAGTATGTTCTAAACGGGCCGCGTCAGGGCGAGGAAGTGGTAGTGACGATGCGAATCCTTCACCCGAAGATAAAAGGGAATACTGTCAAAACGTGGATTTCCAGGCCGACAACTGGAGCACCCGCACATTTGGGCTACGGGTTTGACTTCGAATACGAACGCGTTCCAGGCACCTGGACGTTCCAGATCATTTATGGCGAACAAGTTCTGATAGAAAAGTCATTCGAAGTAGTTGTATCCAACTGATTTATACCAAGGCTCGCTGATAAAGACCCATGTGATGGGGCTTGGCGGCCGGTTTCCCATGAGTCTTTATCAGCGAGCCTTGGTATTACGCCACTACCCCTTCCCGCGCTTGCGCATCGCCTCCCAGTCCTCGTCCGTCATCATGTCGCCGAGGAAGCTGAACTCGCCGGCGCCCTTCAGCCATTCGCCGCCATCTATGGTGACGACCTCGCCGTTCATGTAACCGGAAAAATCGGACATCAGGTAGCTGGCGAGGTTTGCCAGTTCGATATGCTCGCCAACCCGGCCCAGCGGATTGTGCCCCGCGACCGCCTCGGCCATTTCCGGTTTCGGGATCAACCGCTCCCAGGCGCCCGGGGTCGGGAACGGGCCCGGCGCGATGGCGTTCAGGCGCACGCCCCGCCCGCCCCATTCGACGGCCAGGCTGCGGGTCAGGGCCAGCACCCCGGCCTTGGCCATCGCCGAGGGCACGACATAGGCCGAGCCGGTCCAGGCGTAGGTGGTGACGATCGACAGCACCGTCGCCTTGCGCTCGGCCGCCAGCCAGCGCCGGCCGCAGCCCAGTGTCACATAGGCCGTGCCGTGCAGCACGATATTCAGCACCGCATCCACCGCGCGCGGCGACAGCGTCTCGGTGCGGGCGATGAAATTGCCGGCGGCGTTGTTGACCAGTCCGTCCAGCGGGCCGTTTTCCCAGATCGCGTCCAGCATCGCCTCGACGGCGGCCGCGTCGCGGATATCGCAGCCATGGGTCTCGGCCCCGCCGAGTTCCCTGGCCGCCTCTTCCAGGACATCCGTGCGGCGGCCGCAGATCACCAGATCGGCGCCCAGTTCACGATAGCGCCGCCCCATCGACAGGCCCAGCCCGGTGCCGCCGCCGGTAATCAATATCCGCTTGCCCGCCAGAAGATCAGCCTGAAACATCGCTCGTCCTTTCTCGGTGATTTCGATTTCCCAGACAGCTTTAACAGCCTTTCGCTTCGCTGGCATCATCGTGCGAAGGGGATTAGACTGCGACCACAACAGGGGAATGGCATAAGGAATTATATCATGGCCGACGACAGCGGGTATCCCGAGGGCGTCGCTTATGTGGACGGCGATTTCAGGCCACTGTCCGAGGCGAAAATTTCGGTGCTGGACTGGGGCTTCCTGCGCTCCGACGCCACCTATGACGTGGTGCATGTCTGGGACGGCAAGTTCTTTCGGCTGGACCGGCATATGGATCGCTTCATGGCCTCGGTGGAAAAGCTGCGCATGACCCTGCCGGTGGACCGGGACGGGCTGGCGAATATCCTGAACGAATGCGTGTCCCGGTCCGGCATGCGCGAGTCTTATGTGGAGATGATCCTGACCCGCGGCCGTTCGCCGACCTTCAGCCGCGACCCGCGCGACGCGGTGAACAATTTCATCGCCTTCGCCATGCCTTTCGGCTGGGTCATGAACGAGGAACAACGCCAGCGCGGCATCAATATCGTAATCGCCGAAACCAGGCGCATCCCGGTTGAATCGGTCGACCCAACGGTAAAAAACTATCACTGGCTGGATCTCGTGGCCGGCATGTTCGAGTCCTATGACCGGGGCGGCGAGAGTGTCGTGCTGACGGATCTGGCCGGCAACATCACCGAGGGCCCCGGCTTTAACATCTTCGCGGTGAAAGACGGCCGGGCGGCGACCGCGGACCGCGGCGTTCTCCAGGGCATCACCCGCCAGACCGCGACCGAGCTTTGCGAGGAACTGCAAATTTCGGTCGATATCGGCACGGTCACGGCGGATGCGCTGCGCGGCGCCGACGAAATCTTCATCACCTCCACCGCCGGCGGCATCATGCCGGTGACCCGCATCGACGGCGAGGCCATTCGCGACGGCAAGCCGGGCCCGATGACCGGGCGCCTGACGGAACTGTACTGGGCCAAACATGACGACCCGGCCTAGGTCACGCCAATCGATTACGGCCGGGGATACACTTATACCAAGGCTCGCTGATAAAGACTCATGTGACCGGTTTCCCATGGCCGCTCGTCAGGCGCGTTTCGCGCCGTGGTGCGCGCACCATAAGCGGAGCGCAAC
>JADFVY010000403.1 GCA_015222795.1 Pseudomonadota bacterium
GAAAGGCCATGTGGTTCCAGCCAACACCCTGCAGAAAGTCCTTGGTTTCTTGCCGGGCATTGGGCTTCTTTTCGGCGACGGTCTGGTGGCGGTGAATTTCAAGGTCAGCGGTACGATGGACGATCCCGATGTTGTGCCCAGTCCCGCCAGTATTTTCCAGCTCGGGTTCCTGCGCAAGCTGTTCCGGGCTGGAAGCGAGGCGGGACCCACCGGGGACGGCGACCTACCCGGCGCCGAACCGCCAGGAATTCGCGACTGACAAATTTCAGGCCGGGCGCACCAGGGCGTGGCGTTTCTTGCCGGCCGACAGTTTAATCACACCGTCCGCGTTGACGTCGGCCAGGGCCACCTTGGCCGTCTCGCCGGCAATCGCCACATCGTTCAGGCGGCCGCCACCGCCCTTGATCAGCCGCCGCGCCTCGCCGTTGGAATTCGCCAGGCCGGCGCGCCGCATTAGCTCGAAGGCGGGAATGCCGGCCTCCAGGTCGCCGGTCGTCACCTCGATGGTGGGCAAATCCTCGGCGATTACGCCCTGCTCGAAGGTTTTGGCAGCGGTTTCCGCCGCCGCCGCCGCCGTTGCCTCGCCATGGCACAGTCTGGTTGCCTCGTTCGCCAGGATCTTCTTGGCCTCGTTGATGTCGGCGCCTTCCAGCGCCTCCAGCCGGGCGATCTCGTCCATCGGCAGGTCGGTGAACAGCTTCAGGAAGCGGCCCACGTCGGCATCCTCGGTGTTGCGCCAGTATTGCCAGTAGTCGTAGGCGCTGAGGCGCTCGTCGTTCAGCCACACCGCGCCCGAGGCCGTCTTGCCCATCTTGGCGCCCGACGAGGTGGTCAGTAGCGGCGTGGTCAGCCCGTAGAGCTGCTTGTGGTCGCTTTTGTGGGTGAGTTCGATGCCGGCGACGATGTTGCCCCACTGGTCAGAGCCGCCCATCTGCAGCACGCAGTTCTGGCGGCGCGACAACTCAAGGAAGTCATAAGCCTGCAGCACCATGTAATTGAATTCCAGGAAGCTGAGCGGCTGTTCGCGGTCGAGGCGCAGTTTTACCGAGTCGAAACCCAGCATGCGGTTGACCGAGAAATGCCGCCCGTATTCGCGTAGAAACGGGATGTACTGAATATCGTCCAGCCAGTCCGCGTTATTGACCATGACGGCGTCGGTGGGGCCATCGCCGAAGGTCAGGAAATTCTCGAAGATCCGGCGGATGCCCTGGATATTGGCGTCGATCCGCGCGTCATCCAGAAGCTGGCGCTGCTCGTCCTTGCCCGAGGGATCGCCGACCTTCGTTGTGCCGCCGCCCATCAGCACGATCGGTTTGTGCCCGCAGCGCTGCAGCAGGCGCAGCAGCATGATCGGCACCAGGCTTCCCGCATGCAGCGAATCGGCCGTCGCATCGAATCCGATATAGGCATGGATCGGCCCCTTGGACGCGAGTTCGCCCAGCGCCTGGCTGTCTGTGCATTGATGTATGAAACCGCGTTCATCGGCGGTTTTCAGGAATTCGGGGCCAGATGTCGTCATTGCTTGCATTTGTCCAGATTTCAGGGCCTCTTGCCGGCGGGCCGAGGATTTATCACATTAGCCCCCAGTGGACAATGACGAGCGGAGAACAAGTGGAAAAGGGGCTGGACCGACCGATCGTCGCCATCGGACTGATGAGCGGCACCTCACTGGACGGCATCGACGCCGCGCTGATTACGACCGACGGCGTCGCCATTCAATCCACGGGGGAATCGCTGACCGTGGCGTATGAACCCGGCTTGCGCGGCCGTCTGCGCGATATACTGGGTTGCCGCGATCGTGACGCGCGAATCGATTCAATAGAGCAGGAACTGACCCTGGCGCATGCCGCCGCCGTCCGGCGCCTGTTGGACGAGGCCGGATTGAGCGCCGGAGATATCGGGGTTGTTGGATTTCATGGCCAGACGGTAATGCATGCGCCCGAAGAGGGCCTGACCTGGCAAATCGGCGACGGTGCGCTATTGGCCGCGGAATGCGGAATCGACATCGTTTACGATTTTCGCACCGCCGACATGAAAAAAGGCGGAGAGGGCGCGCCATTGGCGCCGGTCTATCACCGGGCGTTGGCGCGCGATCTGAAACGTCCACTGGCGGTCCTCAATATCGGCGGGGTGGCCAATGTCACCTGGATCGGCGCCGACGATTCGCTGCTGGCCTTCGATACCGGCCCCGGTAATGCGCTGATCGACGACTGGGTCATGCGGCTGACCGGCGCGCCATCCGATATGGACGGCCGGCTGGCGCGCGCGGGCGAGGTTGACGACGCGGCCCTGGCGGCCTTGATGGATAACGATTATTTCGACCGCGTTCCGCCGAAGTCGTTGGACAGAAATTCATTTAATAGCAATTTAATATCTGAATATTCAGACAACGACGGCGCCGCCATTCTGACCGCCTTTACAGCCGCGTCCGTGGCTCGTGCGGCGGCGCATTTCCCGGCGCCGGTGCATCGTTGGCTGATTACCGGTGGGGGCCGGCTGAATCCGGCCCTGATGGCCGAATTGTCGCGGCGCCTCGATGTTCCGGTGCTGCCGGTCGAGGCTGCGGGATGGGATGGCGACGCGCTGGAAGCGCAGGCTTTTGCCTATATGGCCGCACGCTCGCTGGCGGGATTACCGCTGAGTTTTCCCTCATCAACGGGGACCCGAGTCCCGACTTCTGGAGGCCGGTTTGAAAAAAGTTATGGTTAAGCGTTTCCTCATTAACGATTTCCAAGTAATTTCAGTTTAGTGTCAGCCAAGAATTCGTAAAAGCATGCGTACGCAAATAAGGCGGCAGAGTATGACAGCTACAAGATTAAGGTCCGTTTCCCGCAAACCCTTCACTGCGGAACTGCAACAGCGGCGGGATTCCCGTGTCAGCAACGAGCAGATTCTGCAAGAGATTCAGTCGCTCGAAGGCCGGCTCGAGAAGCTCGCGGTCGGTAACGTGGAACTAGACGGTTCGACGCCCGGCAGTTTGCTGGATCAGGTGGAGCGGACCAAGAAGGAAATCGCGACACTTATTACCCAGAACACCAAGGATGACAGGCTTGCGACCGCCGCGCGCGAATTGCAGGCCGTGGTCCGCGCGACCGAGGGTGCGACATTCACCATCATCGACATTGCCGAGCGGGTTGACGAGTTGTTGCACGATTTGAAATCGCATACCGGCGATTCCACGGTCGTCGCGACCGCCGACGAGATCGCCGAGACCACGGTGGACCTGTACGAAGCCTGTAATTTCCAGGACATCACCGGTCAGCGTATCAAGAAGGTGGTCAACACGCTTCAGTTCGTTGAGGAACGGCTGGCCGCGATGATCGAAATCTGGGGCGCCGAGACGCTTTCCGTCAGCGATCATCCCAACGAAGTTCGCGCTGGCGAAGAGGGTTTGTTGCAGGGACCGCAGATGGAAGAAGACGCCATCGCGCAGGAAGACATCGACAAACTGTTTGATTAGAGCAATATCCGATCGGATTGGATGATGCTCTAGAAATTTTCAGGTCCACGCGGACGACGAAAAGCGGCGGAGCCACCAGCTCCGCCGTTTTTGTTTTTATCTGAGGGTTTTTCCCTCGGCCACCGACTTCGCGTGCTCGTCCAGATAGGTGGACACCGACTGTTCCATTTCTCCCAGCTTGGCCTGGAAAAAATGGTTGGCGCCGGGCACGACTTCATGATGCACATTGATATCGCGTTGCTGATTCAGCTTGTCCACCAGCTTTTTGACCGACTCGTAGGGCACGATTTCATCCTTGTCACCGGTCAGCACCAGTCCAGAGGACGGGCAGGGGGCGAGGAATGTGAAATCGTACATGTTGGCCGGCGGCGCCACCGAAATGAATCCGGTGATTTCCGGCCGGCGCATCAAAAGCTGCATGCCGATCCAGGCGCCGAAGGAGCAACCGGCAATCCAGCATTCGCGGCTGTTCTGGTTATAGGCCTGCAGCCAGTCCAGCGCCGACGCCGCGTCCGACAATTCGCCCTCGCCTTTGGTGAACACACCCTGCGAGCGGCCGACACCGCGGAAATTAAACCGCAAGACCGCGAACCCCCGCTTCACGAATGTGTGGAACAGTGTGTAGACGACCTTGTTGTTCATCGACCCGCCATGCTGCGGGCTGGGATGCAGGATCAGCGCGATCGGGCTGTCGGGCGAGGGGCCCGCATGGTATTTTCCTTCGAGCCTGCCTTCGGGACCGTTAAAAATGACTTCGGGCATCGTTCCTACCGCTTCAATCGCCAGTTCGCCGGATCGGTATTAATCTGACGTATTTAGTTGGTTTTTGCGCTGTATGGCGCTGAATACCGACAAAAATTCCCTTAAAAACTTGACTGTTATTGTGGGCGACCATATATGCTTATCTCAATAACGGTTGCTTGTTTACGCGATACGTAGCCAGACGGGAAGCCTGTTGGTGAAGTCCCCTGTCTTTGTCGGTGTCGCATAGATAATGGAAGGCATGGCAAATGTTCAAGGGTTTCCGGGAAGAAATCGACGGAATGATGGCGCGGGACCCCGCCGCGCGCTCTCGCTGGGAGGTCATTTTGTGCTATCCTGGCTTCCACGCCATCGTCTTTCACTGGATTGCTCATCCCTTGTGGAACAGCGGCTGGCGCGTTCTTGCGCGCTGGATTTCGCAGCTTGGCCGTTTCATGACAGGCATTGAAATTCATCCCGGCGCCAGGATTGGCACGCATTTTTTCGTTGATCACGGCATGGGCGTTGTGATCGGCGAGACGGCCGTGATTGGCAATAACGTCACATTGTATCATGGCGTGACGCTGGGCGGCGTATCCCCCTCGCTCGATTCCGAGGCTCAGCGCGACCAGAAGCGGCACCCGACGCTGGGCGACAATGTGATCGTCGGCTCGGGCGCGCAGGTGCTTGGGCCGATCGATGTCGGTCATGGCGTGCGCGTCGGCGCCAACGCGGTGGTTACCAGGGATATTCCCTGCTGCGTTACCGTGGTCGGTATTCCGGCCAAGCAGGTTTCCAAGGTGGCGCGGGAAGAAAACTTCGAGCCCTATGGCACGCCGATGGGCGAAATGGCGGATCCGGATGCGCAGATTATTGACGGCCTGCGCGTCCAGATCGGTGAACTCAAGAATCATCTGGCCGACGTGGCCGCGATGCAGACCAGGATTGCCGATCTGGAGCGGGAACTCGCCCAGGTCGAGGACCAGTTGGCGCCAGCGCGTGCGCCCGGCCGGTCGCGCGCCGAACAATCGGCCACAACGAAAAATTAACGGGTAATCAGCGGCGAAACATCGCCGCGGAGAATAACAGGAGTTAGAACAGTGCGCTTGAGTACAAAAGGACGTTACGCCGTGATGGCGATGGTGGATCTGGCGATGCATGGCGACGGCAAGCCGATGGCGTTGGCCGCGATCGCCGAGCGGCAAGACATCTCCCTGTCGTATCTGGAGCAGTTGTTCGCCAAATTGAAGCGCAATGCGCTGGTGAAGAGCGTGCGCGGCCCTGGTGGCGGCTATATGCTGGCCCATGGCCCCGACGGCACCCGCATTTCCGATATTATCCTGGCGGTCAACGAGCCGATCAGCGTGACGCGCTGCGATCCACAGTCGCCGCATGGCTGCACCAAGACAAAGATGCGCTGTTCGACCCATGATTTGTGGACGGAGCTCAGCAACCAGATTCATCTGTTTTTGAATTCGGTAACGCTGGCCGATGTGGTGAACCGCCGTGTCCTGGGAACCAGCGGGCGCTTCATGAATGTCGACATTCCCGAGGCGGTCGAACTGCCGATTGCCGTCAGCGCGGCCGAATAAATCCGCGCGGGGTAATGCGGTGACCCCCTGCTATTTCGATCATAATGCGACAACGCCTCCGCGGCCTGAAACCGTGGAGGCGGTTTCGCATGCGCTTGGTGCGTGGGGAAACCCCTCGTCGGTCCATTCATATGGCCGCGCGGCCCGGCGCATCGTGGAGGACTCAAGGCGCCATGTCGGCGGGTTGGCCGGGGTGGACCCGGCAGCGGTGGTTTTCACCAGCGGCGGCACCGAGGCCAACAATCTGGCCCTGCGCGGCTGTGGGCGGGCGCGCATCCTGGTCTCGGCGATCGAGCACCTCTCCGTGCTGGAGGCGGCCAATAATATCGAGCTAATCCCCGTGGACGAAAACGGCGTCGTCGATCTCAAGGCTTTGCAAGCGACGCTGGGCGACGGCGGTGACACCGTCGTCTCCGTCATGCTGGCCAACAACGAGACCGGGGTTATCCAGCCGGTAAGCCGAGCCGCCGCGCTGGCCCATGAGGCAGGCGCGCTGTTCCATTGCGACGCGGTACAGGGCGCGGGCAGGCTGAAGCTGGATTTCAGCACGCTGGGCGCCGACCTGATGACCCTCTCCGCCCACAAGATTGGCGGGCCAAAGGGGGCCGGCGCGCTGATCGCCGCCGACCATGTGCAGTTGGGTGCGATTAATCGTGGCGGCGGCCAGGAACGCGGCCGACGCTCTGGCACCGAGAACGTCCCCGGCATCGCCGGCTTCGGCGCGGCGGCTGAACAGGCGTCGGCGGAGGTCGCGTCGGCGGGTAACCTTGCCGCGCTGCGCGACAGGCTGGAGGAACGAGTGCTTGCGGAAATCCCGGGCGCCCGGATCGTCGGGGCCGGCGCGGCGCGCCTGCCCAACACAAGCTGCATCGCGCTGCCCGGTATTTCGGCGGAAACCCAGATCATGGCGCTCGACCTCGCCGGTTTCGCGGTCAGCGCGGGCTCCGCCTGCTCGTCGGGCAAGGTAAAGCCCAGCCACGTCCTGGCCGCCATGGGGTTCGACAACGACATCGCCGCCTGCGCCATCCGCGTCAGTCTCGGCGCCGGCAACAGCGAGGCCGACATCGAGGGGTTCGTCGCCGCCTACCGCGATTTCGCCAAGAGGGCGGGGGCGACGGCGGCCTGAAAAAGGCCGATTCTGGGGGCCTCGGACGCCCCCTGCGACAATCTGGACCAAATTGTATCTGTTTTCCACTTGAAATCAGGACCAAATCGTATATGTTTAAACCGTACTAAAACAGTGCGGTATAGAAATTATGTTCAAGATCAGCAGGATGACGGATTACGGGGTCGTGGTAATGGCCCAGTTGGCGCAGGCGTCGGACGCGGTGGTGACCGCGCCGGACCTTGCGGCCGTGGCTGGTTTGCCGGCGCCGACGGTCGCCAAGATCCTGAAGCGCATGACCCGGGGCGGGCTGGTGACGTCGCATCGCGGCATCAATGGCGGCTATGCGCTGTCGCGGCCCGCGACCGAAATCAGCGTGGCGGATATTATCGGCGCGCTTGAAGGTCCGCTGGCGGTGACGGCCTGCGTTGACGGCGCCACCGGGGACGCCTGTTCGGTGGAAAGCCTCTGCCTGATCCGCGGCTGCTGGGACCGGGTCAATGCCGCGGTTAACCGCACCTTGCAATCCATGTCGCTGGCCGAGATCGCGACGCCACTGAATTTCATTGATCTACCGGTGGCGCGCAAAAACGCGCCGGCCGACAGTTAATACAACGGGAGAACAAGACATGGCGGCAACGCTTGAAACCGTCGAACAGGTCCGCACGCTGGCGGACGACAAATATAAATACGGCTTCGTCACCGATATCGAGTCCGATGTCGCGCCCAAGGGGCTGGACGAGAGTACCGTGCGTTTCATCTCCGCCAAAAAGGAAGAGCCCGAATGGATGCTGGAATGGCGGCTGAAGGCTTATCGCGCCTGGCTGGAGATGGAGGCGCCCGACTGGGCCAAGCTGGAGATCGCACCGATCGATTACCAGGATTCCTATTATTATTCCTCGCCCAAGCTGGGGGACGGCCCGAAGAGTCTCGACGAGGTCGACCCCAAGCTGCTGGAAACCTATGAAAAGCTGGGCATTCCGCTGAAAGAGCAGGAATGGCTGGCCGGCGTGGCGGTGGACGCGGTGTTCGACAGCGTCTCGGTCGCCACCACCTACAAGGCGCGGCTGGAGGAAGACGGGATCATCTTCTGTCCGATCTCCGAAGCCATCAAGAACCATCCGGAAATGGTGAAGAAATATATGGGCAGCGTGGTGCCCTATACGGACAATTATTTTGCGACCCTGAACAGCGCGGTCTTCACCGACGGTTCGTTCGTCTACATTCCCAAGGGCGTGCGCAGCCCGATGGAACTGAGCACCTATTTCCGCATCAACGCCCAGAATACCGGCCAGTTCGAGCGCACCCTGATCATCGCCGACGAGGGCGCCTATGTCAGTTACCTCGAGGGCTGCACGGCGCCCCAGCGCGACGAAAACCAGCTTCATGCCGCCGTGGTCGAGCTGGTGGCGATGGACGATGCCGAGATCAAATATTCCACCGTCCAGAACTGGTATCCGGGCGACGAGAACGGCGTTGGCGGCATCTACAACTTTGTCACCAAGCGCGCCCACTGTATCGGCGATAATTCGAAGGTTTCCTGGACCCAGGTCGAAACCGGCTCGGCGATCACCTGGAAATACCCCAGTTGCATCCTGTCGGGTGACAACTCGGTGGGCGAGTTCTATTCGGTGGCTATCACCAACAACTGCCAGCAAGCCGATACCGGCACCAAGATGATCCACCGGGGCAGGAATACGAGTTCGACGGTGATCTCCAAGGGCATCTCGGCCGGGCGCGCCGACAACACCTATCGCGGGCTGATCCGCATGCAGCCCAAGGCCGACGGCGCGCGCAATTATTCCCAGTGCGACAGTCTGCTGATAGGCGACCGTTGCGGGGCCCATACGGTGCCCTACATCGAATCGCGCAACCCGACGGCCAAGATCGAACACGAGGCCACCACGGCCAGAATCAGCGAGGACCAGCTCTTCTATTGCCGCCAGCGCGGCTTGTCGGAAGAGGAAGCGGTCTCGCTTATCGTCAATGGTTTCTGCAGGGAGGTCATGCAGCACCTTCCGATGGAGTTCGCCGTCGAGGCGCAGAAACTTATCGGAATCAGTCTGGAAGGCAGCGTCGGCTGACGCTGTCTCCAAATTCACGGAGATTAAAAGAGAAATGGCATTGCTGGAAATCCGCAATCTGCATGTGAACGTCGAGGACAAGCCGATCCTGAAGGGGCTGAACCTCACCATTGACCGGGGCGAGGTGCACGCCATCATGGGCCCGAACGGCGCCGGGAAGAGCACGCTGTCCTACGTGATCGCCGGGCGTGCGGGCTATGACGTGACCGATGGGCAGGTGTTGTTCGACGGCAAGGATATCCTGGAAATGGAAGCGGACGAGCGCGCCCGCGCCGGCCTGTTCCTGGCCTTCCAGTATCCCGTCGAAATCCCGGGCGTAACCAATACGACCTTCCTGAAAACGGCGCTGAATGCCGTGCGCAAGGGGAGGGGCGAGGGCGAACTGGACGCCATGCAGTTTCTGAAATATGTGCGCGAGAAGGCGAAACCCCTGGGCATCGGTGACGATATGCTCAAGCGCGGCGTGAATGTCGGGTTCTCGGGCGGCGAAAAGAAGCGCAACGAGGTGCTGCAGATGGCTGTGCTGGAGCCGAAGATGGCGGTGCTGGACGAGACCGATTCCGGCCTCGATATCGATGCGCTGAAGGTCGTGGCCGAGGGCGTCAACGCGCTGCGCAGCCCGGAAAACGCGACCCTGATCATCACCCATTACCAGCGCCTGCTGGACTATATCGTGCCCGACCATGTGCATGTTCTGGCCGACGGTCGTATCGTGAAGTCCGGCGGCAAGGAACTGGCGCTTGAGCTTGAGGCCAAGGGTTACGCCGAATTTGCCGGCGCTGAAGCAGCCTGAGGAACGACAGGGACATGGCACAGGACCAAAATCTGAAATTCTCCCTCGCCGGCCCGTTCGACGAGGCCGCGCCGCGCCTGCCGGGCGCCGATCTTGCCTGGCTGGATGCGTTGCGTTCCCAGGGGATTGAGGCTTTTCGCGCGAACGGCTTGCCGAACCGCAAGGTCGAGGCCTGGCGCTATACCAATGTGGGCGGGCTGGAAAAGCAGGGCTTCGCGCCGCTGGCCGAGTCCGCGGCGTTGGCCTCTTTGCCGGAGGGTGCGGCGCTGGCGATTGAAGGGGCCTGCAAGATTGTTTTCGTGAACGGACGGTTGCGGGCCGATTTGTCCGACCTTGATCATCTGCCCGAGGGCGTGCATGCGCACGGCCTTACCGAGGCCCTTGCCGACCTCGAAGAACTGATCGCCCCGGCCTCGAAAGGGCGTGACGGTGCGCTGGCCGCGCTGAACGACGCCTTCATGGAAGACGGGCTGGTACTGCGTGTCGCCGCCGGCGCCATTGTGGAAACCCCGATCCATCTGATTTCCGTCGGCGTCCCGGTCGAGGGGCAGGCGGTTGCCTTCCATCCGCGTAATCTGGTGGTCGCGGGCAAGGGCAGCCGGGCGACGCTGATCGAATCCCACATTGGCGCGGGCGAGGGCTCGTATTTTTCCAACTCGATCACCGATATTCAGGTGGCCAGGGGCGCGACCCTGACCCATGCCAAGCTGCAGGACGAGGGGCCGAAGGCCTTCCATGTGGCGCTGGTCCGGGTGCGCATCGGCGACGAGGCTGTCTATGACAATTTCGTGCTGCATCGCGGGGCGGAACTGGCGCGCAACGAGGTCCATGCGCGGATCGACGGCACGGGCGCCGAATGCCGGCTGAACGGGGCCTATCTGGGCGCCAACCGCCAGCATATGGACAACACCACCGTGATCGAGCACAAGGCGCCGGGCAGCAGTTCCAGCGAGGTCTTCAAGGGCGCGCTGGATGGCCGCGCGCGCGGCGTGTTTCAGGGGCGCATCGTCGTCCATCGCGACGCCCAGCAGACCGAGGGCAATCAGCTCAACAAGACGCTGCTGTTGAGCCGCGACGCCGAGATGGACACCAAGCCGGAACTGGTTATCTACGCCGACGATGTAAAATGCAGCCATGGCGCGACCATCGGCGAGTTGGACGATGCCGCGCTGTTCTATCTGCGTAGCCGTGGCATCGACGAGGCCACCGCGCGTGACATACTGGTCTCGGCCTTCCTGAACGAGGCGGTCGAGGAATTGCGCGATCCGACCCTGGCCGACGCCTTCCGGGCGCGGATCGAGGGCTGGGTGGATGCGCGCCATAAAAGCGAAGGGGAGAAGGCGGCATGAGTGCGATCGCTGAAGCAATGACGAGTCCGGTCTTCGATGTCGAGGCCATCCGGCGGGATTTTCCGATCCTGACGCGCGAGATCCACGGCAAGCCGCTGGTCTTTCTGGACAGCGCCGCCTCGGCCCAGAAGCCGCGCCAGGTGATCGATGCCGAGCGCTATATCTATGAGAATGAATACGCCAACGTCCATCGCGGCATTCACTATCTCAGCCAGATCTGCACCGATCGCATGGAGGCCGCGCGCGAGAAAATCCGCGTCTTCCTGAATGCGGGTAAAACCGGCGAGATTATCTTTACCCGCAACGCAACGGAATCGATCAATCTGGTCGCCGCGTCCTGGGGCCGCAAGTTCCTGAAGGCGGGCGACGAGATCATCCTGTCCGAGATGGAGCATCACTCCAACATCATCCCCTGGCAATTCCTGCGTGATGAACTGGGCGTGGTGCTGCGCATCGCCCCGGTGACCGACGATGGCGAGTTCCGGCTCGACGAATTCGCGAAGCTTCTGGGCGAGCGCACCAAACTGGTAGCGATCACCCATATGTCCAACGTGCTGGGCACCATCGTGCCGGTCGCCGATGTGGTGCGCATGTCCCATGACGCGGGCGCCAAGGTGCTGCTGGACGGCGCCCAGGCGGTGACCCATATCCCGGTCGATGTGCAGGCGCTGGATTGCGATTTTTATGTTTTTTCCGGCCATAAGCTCTACGGCCCGTCTGGCATCGGCGTGCTCTACGGCAAGGAAGAACTGCTGGAGGCCATGCCGCCCTATATGGGCGGCGGCGAGATGATCCGCAGCGTCACCTTCGAGAAGGCCGAATGGGCCGACCTGCCCTACAAGTTCGAGGCCGGCACCCCGGCGATCGCGCAGGCCGTGGGCCTGGGCGCGGCGGTGGATTATGTCACCGGGCTGGGGCTGGACGCCATCGGCGCCCATGAGGCCGATCTGCTGACCTATGCGACACAGCGGCTTTCCGCCGTCGAGGGGCTGAAGATCATCGGCACGGCGCCGGGCAAGGCGAGCGTTCTGTCCTTCACCATGGACTGCGCCCATCCGCATGATATCGGCACCCTGGTCGATCGCGCCGGCGTGGCGATCCGGGTCGGGCATCATTGCGCCCAGCCGCTGATGGACCGCATGTGCCTGGCGGCGACGGCGCGGGCGTCCTTCGGGCTCTACAACACGCGCGGCGAAGTCGATGTGCTGGCCAATTCGCTGGAAGCGGTACAGGAGTTTTTCGGCTGATGTTCGACGAGTTGAGAGAGCTGTATCAGGAGGTCATCCTGGACCATGGCAAGAGCCCGCGGAATTTCCGCGAGATCGACCATGCGAAATATCACGCCCACGGTAACAATCCGATGTGCGGCGACCAGTTGGAAGTCTTCGTTCAGATGGATGATTCCAGCAACATCACCGACGTCAGTTTCCTGGGCAAGGGATGTGCGATTTCCGTGGCCTCGGCCTCGCTGATGACCGAGATGTTGCGCGGCAAGAATATCGAGCAGGCCCGTCAAATGTTCGAGGGCTTTCATGAAATGTGCACCACTGGCGACGATAATGCGCTGGCGAGCGTGCCCGAGGAGGACGCCGACCGGCTGCAGGTGCTGTCGGGGGTGAGCGAGTTTCCCATGCGGGTTAAATGCGCGACGCTGGCCTGGCACACCATGAACGCGGCCACAAAGGGCGAGGCGGAGATATCCACCGAGGACGAGCGGGGTTGAACGACATGACAGAACATAGCCAGAATTTCCGTGATTTCATGCCGGTCACGCCGACACCCGACGGCAAGGCGCGCGCCGGTGCGCCGCTGGCCGCGGATGCCACGGTGGCCGACAGCGAGGCGGTGATCGACGCGTTGCGCACCGTCCACGATCCGGAAATCCCGGTGAACATTTACGAGCTGGGCCTGATTTACGGCATGGAGATCGACGGGGCGGGTAACGTCGCGATCGACATGACCCTGACCGCGCCGGCCTGCCCGGTGGCCGGAGAGATGCCGCAATGGGCGGCCGACGCCGTGGCCGCCATCGAGGGCGTGGGCGAGGTCGAGGTTTCGATGGTCTGGGACCCGCCCTGGTCGCCGACGCGCATGTCCGATGACGCCAGAATGTTCCTGGACATGGGTTGAGCACGGCTGGAATAAATGGAGAGCAGGATTATGGAACGACCCCAATTGATGACATTGACGGACGCCGCCGCCGAGCGCGTGAAAAAATTAATGGCGATGAGCGACGAGCCGGTCCTTGGCGTGCGCGTGGGCGTGACCCAGCAGGGCTGCTCGGGCATGAGCTACAAAATGGAATATGCCGAGGATGAGCGCCCGGGCGAGGAAATAATCGAGGACAAGGGCGTAAAGGTCTTCGTCGAGCCGACCGCGACAATGTTTCTCATTGGCTCGGAGATGGATTGGCTGGAAGATAAGCTCGAGTCCCGGTTCGTGTTCAACAACCCGAACGCCAAGGGCACCTGCGGCTGCGGGGAATCCTTCCACGTCTGATTTGCGTGGTTGTTTTTGTGCGCCGCCGCGGATAGGAATGTCCGCGGCGCTTTCATGAGTAATCGAGGCAACATGGCGAAAATGATCTTCATCAAACCGGACGGCAACCGCGTCGAAGTGGACGCGCCGCTGGGCCTGTCGGTCATGGAAATCGCCCACCGCAACGATATAGACATCGAAGGCGCATGCGGCGGCTCGCTGGCCTGTTCCACCTGCCACGTGATCGTCGATCCCGCCTGGGCCGGCAAATTGCCGGAACCCACCGAGGAAGAGGAAGACATGCTCGACCTCGCCTTCGCCCTGACCCGAACCTCGCGACTGGGCTGCCAGATCATCGTCACGGCGGAACTGGACGGCATCACCGTCACCCTGCCGGAAGAGACGCATAATTTTCTGCTGGATTGATTGTCGAGTTTTTTTGCTGGCGGCGCCCTAAGAGCCTGTTAATCATAAGACTGCTAAAACAACGCAGGCTCAACAATCCCGCCGGGAATCATGCGCGTTATATGCTGGGGCACATACGATCTGGGCAAGCCCAGAAATCGGATTATGTTGCGCGGTCTTCGCGAGGCAGGGGTGGA
>JADFVY010000404.1 GCA_015222795.1 Pseudomonadota bacterium
CAGAAACAAAACCGCCCGTACTGCAGGCACATCCCGTAGATGAGCCCGAACCACAGATATACGGACAGGTAGATGTAATATTCGTTGTAGAGAAAGGTTCCGATACTGACCAAGGCGAAGAACGCCATGATGCCATAGGCCCAACGGCGTCTCTTGATCGTACTCGTATCTTCGGCGGTCCGCGTCTCGATGTCGGCGGTACCTGCCACGGCTGCTCCAGTTGCGACCATTTCGCTATCACCTTTTGCAACCCGCCACCATTAGGGTAAATGATTGATAACCCTTTTGTCGATACAATTTTTACGAGTTTCTTTCGCCAGCCTCGTCTCGGGGCGATCAGGGCGGGTGGTATACGCGAACGAAGGTCTTGAACCTGAAAATTCTGTCCGGTACGGCGAACGCGCCGGACAGTCGCATACCCGCTATTCTTGTGCCAATGCGATCGGGCAGCGCCTGGTCGGCATGGCTGGCGATCACCGCGATCGCATCGCCGGGTTCACTCCGGCCGGCCGCGTAATAGGACGGGGTGGCGAATTCCCAGGTGAACCGCAGCGGCGAGGTGGCGATGGTTCGCGGGGCGGGCGGCGTCAGCGCGCCGTCCCGATAGACGATACGCTTCCCGGTGTACAGATCGAGGATGGGGACCAGGACGGCCGGATTGACGATCGACCGCTCCTGGGGCAGCGTAAATACCTCCACCCGGTCCACCTCCATGGCATCGAGACGTTCGCCCGCTGCCATGAGGTTGGCGGCGCTCATCCCCTTGAGCAGCGGCAGAAAGCCGAATACAGCAGTCACCAGCGCCGAGACGACCGCGCAAGAGACGACGAACCTGCGCATGCGCCCATCCGCGATCTCGCGGAGCGCATAGCCCGCCATCAGGGCGAGCATGGGCAGGGTGATGAGGATATATCGGGCCCGCTTCACGCCGAGGGCCACGACCAGCAGCAGCATCCAGGCGACGATCGCGTATCTGCTATCCCGCCTCGCAAGGGCGACGGCGACAGAGCACAGCGCGGCGGCCGTGACGAACGGATGGACCTGGAAGAGGAACGTCGAGACGTGGCTTTCCTCCCATCGCGCCAGTCCGGGCCACTGGTAGCTCCACAACAGTTTCAGCTGCGCGGCGACAACGTCGAATTTCATCAGCCCCACTGCCCCTGCGAGAAGGATCGTGGCCAGCCCAATTACGGCGGCGCGCTTCAGGACGGATTGCCAGTCGCGGTCAAAATGGACGAGTACTATGACGGGAATGACGCTCAGCATCAGCCAGACGGAGTATTTCGACAACATGGCGAGAGTGATCGCCGCCGGCGCCGCCACCAGGAACCGGGCATCCCCGTCCCTGACGGCCTTGATCGTCGTAAACACGGCCAGGGTAAGAAAAAACATGGCCGGGACATCGACCAGCATCAACGCAGGCTGGGTGAGAAGGTAGGGCATGGCAAGAAGAAGCGCCCCGGCCACGCCGCCGACGGTATCGTCCCACAATGTCCTGCCGATCAGCCAGGTGACGACGACGGTCCCGGAAAACAAAAAGGTGGTGAAGACCTGCACCGCGATCCGCGCCTCCCCAAACAGGGTGAAGACCAGCCCGTGCAGGAACGGGACCAGGGGCAGGTCCGTCCAGGTGGTAATTTCCCCGCCCCACTCTCGCAGGAAAAATCCGACGCCGTACAGCTCAAGGTATTTGGCCTGCACGAAATATCGGGCGGTATCGACGATGACCTCGGGCGCACCCCACAAGAGCGCGGCGGCCATGAAGGACGATACGAACAACACCGGCGCCAGCCAGCGTACGGGAACGGATATCCTGGAAACCGCATAGGCGAGGACAATCCCGACCGCCAGGGCCGGGAAGACCCAGACTACATCGGCCGAGCCGAAGGCCCACTGCCAACTCGTCAGCCGATTGTCGTCAAGGGAACGGAGGACGAAAAGCCCCGCGAAGGCGGTCAGCGTAACAAGGGAAACCAGCAGCGCGAGGAGACGTTGGTTAGATTGCTCCGGACCTGTTCTGTCGGCGGCGTGCATGCCGTGACTCATCGTATTGCCGGGCCGGCAAATTGGCGATGCTGGGTTGTCAGGCAGCGCCGGCACGGTGCGCGCGGTGCCGCCGCACGGTCACCACGAGATAACCTTGTCGCAGGAAAAAATCGCGTCGATGACGGCATCGTAGGAAACCCCCTCCTGCGACAGGTCGATAACCTCGACCTCATGGCCCCCGGACTGGGCTTCGACGATCCGGCCGGGAAGGTCTCCGGGACCGTCGACCAAAATATGGAGTAACTTCATGGCTGCACGCCTTCCATCCGTTGCGCCGCCCGACGGGTCAAAGGGCGATCAACCTGTCGACTGACTGGGCCATCATCGCGTTATTGAGTTGGCTGCCGACGGTAATCCCCTCCGGTCGCCCTTCGGTTTCGATTCCCTGCTCCCGGGCGCTGTGGCTGCAGAAACTCAGTGAAACGCTTTCCCGCCCGCCGAGATCGGCAAAGGATTTGTCGTCGAGCAGTCGGACACCTTCATCCATGGCGAAAATCACGACCTTATGGTTTTTGGCCGTGGCCGCGGCGGCGAGCCCTAGAATGTGCTCAAGATGCCTGTCCGTGTTCACCAATATTCCCAGTTTCATAATTCGTGCCCCTTTGGCTGGCCGATATCCGGCGCGCCCGCGTCAGTACGGGATGACGTGATCGTATTCCGTCAACCGGTGCGCCAGATCGTCCGTCGCGACATATTCCATACCCTCGTTTTCCTCGTGGTTCGAGAAAAACACGATGTCCATTTCTTCCATCAATTCCTTGTTGTCCGACTCCGCTTCGGACAAGTCGAATTTCTTGTCTAGCAGGAACACGTTTACGATGTCGTCCATCAGGATCAGCCCCAGCGCCATTCTTAACGCCTCGCTCTGCCGATCCCGGACGAGTATGGCAATCTTCCGCGTCATGGTCGCGCCTCCAGTATTTGGTTGGTCCAGGACACCGTCGCGGGCATTGTTTTGGCCAGCCGCGACCCTGGTCCGCCCGGCTCTGCCGGCAGAAGGCTACCGCGACGATAATCGCCGCCAACAGGATTTTCTCGCAAGAATGAAAAGCGAACAACCCTTGCCATGTCCTTCCCGATCTGCAGACGCGCGTGCCGACAACATCGGCCGCCACTTTGATTGGCCGCCACGATGCTACCACAACACTCCGTTCAGAGTCACCGGGGGTGTCCATAGATGACGATGCCCCCTAAAAAAACCGAATTAAGGGGATTGGAAGATATATACATCGCGCACGCCTTGGCCGAGGCCAATTCATACCCGTGGCCTGCTTCGACGATGCACCCACACAAAGAACAGCGGCCTAGCCTTTGTTTGGCTAACCCGTTGTTTTGATTGGTTGCAATGACCGGTTGAGATCGCCGCTGGAAAGCAGACATTCTGGGTGTTGTCGGATATACCCTTTCTTCCGATGTATGAGGCCCGCTGACGGGCACCCTCACCACCCACTGATGACGGGGTGCTGATTGGCTACATCGGAGGAAATATTCTAAAAAAAATTTTGCGCCAAAAAATTTTCAGAAACATCCAGACGATTAGAGCCCTTAGTGAAGATTGTGGCCGGCGGTTTTCAAGTATATGCAGGGCTACTGGGGGAGGGCGTCCGCAGTCTTGTTTCCTTTAATCATCTACCCTCGGGCAACCGCTTGCGTCGAATTGTCGATTTGAAATCGATCTGACCAACTTTTTTCGGCTTAATGCCGTGTCCGGCTGGGGAAGATTATCCGGCAGGTCACTGGCCGGCGCCCTGACCTGGTCCGGCGATCGCTCGCGCTCTGCCGTTACACCCTCGCCGGGGATCTGGTCGGCACCGGAGGGTTGAGACCGTTCATGCGTGATATGAGACCGCCAGGGCTTCGCCGAATCGCGGTGCCATTGTTGGCCTACCCGGAAGCGCCAGGACTCACCAGTACGCTTCCTACGGGCTTACAGAGTCGATTTAGGCCATTGAGACACGGTTTGTCTTTAATGCCTCATGCCTACCGGCTCCACCATGCTTCTGATAGCTACCAGCACAAGCCGCCAGTGTGCGTCCCCGTCTATGCCGCCAGCTTCTAATATTGCGTCGGCTTCCATGGCCGCGAAGAGCGAAGCGCGGTCGCCATGCTCTCGAATCAGGGCGATAGCGGCGGTTGGTATGTCGATATCAGGGGGCGGCATGAGGGAAGAGTAGCATTGTCGGGCAGTCGGAGCTATTTGGCGCGAAATCAATTCCGTCGGTGACTTATTGGTGACTTCAATAATCAAAGGGCCAGGCCATTATGGCCTGGCCCTTTGATTTAATTGGCTCCCCGGGACGGACTCGAACCGCCGACAAGGTGGTTAACAGCCACCTGCTCTACCAACTGAGCTACCGGGGATCAGGGTAGCG
>JADFVY010000405.1 GCA_015222795.1 Pseudomonadota bacterium
CCGATGCCGGCCTTCAGAGGATTGGAATCATGGTCCTCGGCGACCCCGAACATCAGGAAATAGCGGGTATGTTCCCAGTCCGGTTCGCCGAATTCCCAAAACGCGCCGCCGATGCTGTACAGCCCGGCCGCCGCCATGTTCACCGAACAGAACCCGCCATGGGCGGCATAGTTGGGGGTGCCGAACTGGCTCGCCCACCAGCCGGTCAGGGACTGGCTCTGGTCGCGGCCGGTGAAGAAGGCCAGGCGCTTGGGGTCGGTCTTTCGGATCGCGCCCAGCCAGCCGGCGGCGATTCCCAGGGCCTCGTCCCATTCGATTTCCTCGAACTCGCCCTTGCCGCGCTCGCCGGTGCGCAACAATGGCTTTTTCAGCCGGGCCGGCGAATAATGCTGCATGATGCCGGCCGAGCCCTTGGCGCAGAGTACGCCCTTGTTGATCGGGTGGTCCGGGTTGCCCTCGATATAGCGGACCTTGCCGTCCTTCAGATGAACCCGGATGCCGCAGCGGCAGGCGCACATATAGCAGGTCGTATGCTTGACCTCGTCGGCCACCACCGGCGAGGTGTCGGCCTGTTCCTGCTGTAAAAAACCCTTGCGCCCCGCGCCCATCTCAAACGTCCCTTGCTGCCGCGAACCCGCCGCGCGCTTCGTGGTCATGCCGGCATAACGATAGTAAAGAAATTGCTAATATATGAATTTTCGAATGTAAAGGATAGTTCTACCCCAGTCCAGCACGGCGGGCCGCCCAGGTGCAAGGGCCAGTTTCCCGTGAGCTTCGGTGCAGGCCGTATGAAAGGGAAAAGCCGTTTTATCCGCTAACCGGTATGCTGCGCCAGAATTCTGCGTCAGATGTTGACTTTGTCGGGCTAATGGAAAATAGCGGTTACCATACGGGGATTGATGCAACAATTTGTGAATCCGAAAAATGGATAATGACAAGGGTTGGAACATACCCGAACATGTAATTTAAGGATTGGCGGGAAAACAGAATTGATATACTATGTTTTCATTGATAACATTGTAAATCAGGTTTCGATATGGGTGAGACAAAAACAGTCCAGCTTGGATTTCGGGTGCATCCTGAAAAAGCGAAGCTTTTAGGAGAGTTATCCATCTCCACTGATCGTCCCAGGTCTTGGCTTCTCGAGCAGGCGTTAGATAGCTATCTGGAAACTCAGGCGTGGCAAATTGCGCATATTGAGGAAGGTCTGGCCGACGCTGATGCGGGACATATGGTCTCTCATGAACGTATCCGCGAATGGTTGGTGACGTGGGGAAGTGAGAACGAAGGGGAACCTCCCGCATGAGAATAGCCTGGACGGTGCGGGCCGGCAGTGACTTGCGTTTGGTTCGTGCCCGCATAGCCCAGGATAATCCCGATGCGGCGAAGGCGACAGCCGCCAGGATACTCGATGCCGTCGAACGGCTTACAGACTTTCCGGCAAGCGGGCGTCAAGGAAGAGTACCAAACACGCGCGAACTGGTTATTGATGGAACACCGTTTGTTCTTCCGTACCGGGTTAAAGGCGAAGTTATAGAAATTCTCGGTATCATCCATGGCGCGCGAAAATGGCCATGGGTCTTTGAGTTTAACTCGAAGTAAACTCGTTTAATTTCAATGCCGTGCCAATTTTTGTGCAATGAACTGCACGCTGGCGATATAGAGCCATGTCTCGGCGCTGGCGATGGTTGCGTCGAACTCCTTCCTTGGCCCGGCGCCAGTTCGCTCGACGACCCAGCGGCGAGCTGTCGACCTGTTCCTGCTGTATAAAACCTTGCGCCCCTCGCCCATTTCACCCCGCGCCCATTTCAAACGTCCCTTGCTGTCGCGAACCCACCGCGCGCCGCTCAGGTGCAAGGGCCAGTTTCCCGTGAGCTTCGGTGCAGACCCGTGGGGCGGAGGAGTGTAGCGCCCTGAAATGCAGTATACCGAATTTGCGTAAGCTGAAGCCGAGGGAAAACGCTGGCGCATGGGCTCTAATCCGCGTTTTTTGCTCTAAATCTTCCGGAACAGCGCGTTGGCGCCAAGGCCGGCCAGCACGGCGAAGATGATCGCCAGGATGCCGTAGGCCGCCGCGTAGTCGTGGGCGAAGTAGAATATCTCGGCCAGCACGCCGGTCTTTATGATATAGAGCGGCGTCGTTTGCGCGCTCACCACCTTGCCGTCCTGTATCAGGAAGACCTCAACCGTATAGTTGCCCACCGGAACATTGGTCGGGAAGGATACGTCGGTGCGGAACAGCTTCTGGCTCAGCATTTTCACGACGCCTATCTCATCGCTGTAATGGCCGACGGCCAGTTTGCGGCGAATTAATGCATCATGGAAAACCTTGGTTTCGGCCGCCGCTCGCTCGCCGTCGCCCGGCGGCAGACGCAGATGTTCGAGCCCGAGCTGATGGCGTTCGCGCATGGCGTCGGGCAGCCATCCGCTTGGCAGCTGGGTCGACATGATGCGATAAAACGCGGGGGCGCCGACAAACGACATCTCGCCGAGATTCATCCAGATCGGCCCAACCTTGCCCTTGCGGCGGACCGTTAGATTTTCCGGCGGGCCATGGACGAGCACCACCACGTCGCCCTCGCCCTCGACCGCGCCGAACAGCAGCAGTTCGGCGCCCTCGAACCCCATGGTGATTTCCACCAGATGATCCGAAAGATCGGCAACCACTTCATTGGCCGCGGCCGGGGTGGACCACGGCAGGGCGAGAAACATGGTCATGACGAGGAACCGCTTCATCAGTGTCCCCCCGCCAGCGCGATGGAATAGAGGTCGCCCGGCGTCGAGACCAGGTCGTACAACATCTTCAGGCAGACGGACACGACCATGGCGGCCAGCAGGAATCGCATCTTCTCGCCCGGCAGCTTGGCGCCCACGCGCGTGCCGACCTGTGCGCCGATCACCCCGCCGACGATCAGGAATGATCCCAGCAGAATATCCACGGTCTGGTTATGGTAGGCCTGCAGGAAGGTGACGTTGGCGGTGACGAAGACGATCTGGAACAGCGAGGTGCCAATCACCACCGAGGTCGGCATGCCCAGCACATAAATCATCGCCGGCACCATGATGAAACCGCCGCCGACCCCCATGATCGCCGCCAGGATGCCGACCAGCGCGCCGATCGTCAGCGGCAGCAGCGCGCTGATATAAAGCTTCGAGCGGCGGAAGCGCATCTTGAAGGGCAGGCCGTGGAACCAGTGATGTTCGTGCAGTCTGCGGCGCGGGCCCGAGGGCAGCCTGGTCTGGCGGATCGCCTTGATGCTTTCGATCAGCATCAACCCGCCGATGATGCCCAGGAACACCACATAGGCCAGCCGGATCACCATATCGATCTGGCCCAGCGCGCTTAAAACCTTGAACAGCCAGACGCCGAAGGTGGACCCGATAATGCCGCCGATCAGCAGCATGGTGCCCATCTTCAAATCCACATTGCCGCGCTTGAAATGCGCCAGCGCCCCGGACACGGAAGAGGCCACGATCTGGTTGGCCTCGGTGCCAACCGCGACCGGCGCGGGGATGCCCATGAAAATCAGCAATGGCGTCATTAGAAACCCGCCGCCCACGCCGAATATACCCGACATCATGCCCACCCCGGCCCCGAGGCCGAGCAGAACAAGGATATTTACCGAAATTTCGGCAATGGGCAGATAGACGTGCATCGCTTGAGGCAGTACCCGCTGGAGTTTTTATACGGTGAAGCGAAAACGAAAACACCCGATAGCGCTGCCTCTCGGCATCGTTATCGGGACATCATTCTCGCGACCCCGGTAAACTGGAGTGAGGTAATGATCCCATATACGAGTTAATTCAAGCTTAAATAAGCAGAATCGAATACTTAATCGCGGCGAACAAGGGCGCGTAACATCGTCGCACCCCTGGGCGGCGCGCCGACGATTCAGGTGTCTTTCGCCACCAGTTCCGGTTCGGGCAGGCCCATCAGGTCGCTCGTGGACTTGCCTTTGGCGATCTCCGCCAGCCAGACAGTTTCGCGCGCCCGCGCCGCGCCGGCCGCGGCCTGGACTGCCCTGACCTCGGCCAGCGGCAGCACGGCCACGCCGTCATCGTCGCCGATCACCAGGTCACCCGGCGATACCGCGACCC
>JADFVY010000406.1 GCA_015222795.1 Pseudomonadota bacterium
AATCCTCGACCTCGGCCGGGGTGGCGCCGGGGTAGCTGGCGCGAATCTCCACCTCCGTCGGCGGTATGACGGGAAAGGTGTCGCGCTGAAGTTTCGGAAGCGAGACCAGGCCCAGCACCGCAATGGCGATCATCAGCATGTTGGCCGCCGTGGGGTGGTTGCCGAAGTAGCGTATCACTTCCGGGAATCCTCTCCGGTGGCTTCCAGAACCATCAGCCTTTTGGTTTCCTTGTCCTCCTGGGGGGCCAGCAGCATGCCCTTCACCGCCGTCGCCGGATCGGACGTAACGATACGCTCGCCGGGTTTCGCTCCTTCCTTGAGGACGGCGTAGCCGCCCAGGGCGAAATCGACGACGACCGCGCGAATGTCCAGCCGGTTTTCCGCGTCGACGATATAAAGCCTGTCTTCGTGAAGCGCCGCGCGCGGCACGACGGTTTGCCCGCCAACGGGACCGGAAGCCAGTTCCACCTCGACGAAGGTATTGCGAAACAGCGGCGGACGCTCGCCCGGCCGGGACATTTCGGCGGGCCGGTCGATGGCGACGACGACGCCGAGGCTTTGCGTTTGCGGGTCGATGGCGCCAGACACCCGATCGACGCGGGCCGGCCATTCAACCAGATGAGTGGCCGTGCGCAGGCGCACCGTGGCGCGCAGCCCCAGGGCTCCCCGGGCGGCGCCGGCATCCTCGCCCCGGGAAACCGCGCCGATCAGCGGGCGCAAGTTGCCGATGGGGAATTGCGCCTTGATCTCGGCGGTTTCCAGGCCGTCCGCGGTGAACAGCAACTGCCCCTTGTTGGCGTACTGGGCCAGACCGACCCTGACATCCGTCATGCGTACGTCGAACGGCGCCACGATGCGGGTGCGTTGCATGTTCAACTCGGCGCTGGCCTTTTGCGCGATCAATACCAGACGTTCCGCGGCGTTCAGCGCCAGGCTGTTCTTCAGGGTCTGGATCTGGTTCTCGCCGCCGAGCATCAGGCGTTTCGCCGTCTCGACGGTTGTCGTGGAAACGGCGCCCTTGGCCGCCAGCCCCTCCTTGCGCTTATAGTCCGCCCTCAGCAGGGCGAATTCCTTCTTGGCGATCGCCAGGCTCGCCCGGGCGGACTTGTCCTTGACGTCGGACGCCTGCAGTTGCGCCTCGGCCTCGGCCAGATCGAGACGGTAATAGGCGTCCTCGATATGCAGCAACGCCTCGCCCGCCTTGACCATGCGCCCGTCCTTCAGGCCGCCGGAGACCCAGACCACCTGACCGGACACCTCGGCAACGGCCTCCCAGGTGCGCGCGGGTTCGACTGTGCCGTACCCGATGGCGCGTGGCGTCACCGCGAGTTCCGGAATCGTCATGGCGCGGACCTTGACCGCGCGTTCCGGGGCCTCCGTTTTTTGCGGCCCGCTCTTCATCAGCGGCGCCAGCGCAATCGCCGCCACGCCGATAAGGATCGGCGGAACGATCCAGAATCTCCGTATCCACCTCTTCATGGCGTGGCTGCCATTTCCGGACATGACGTCACCTTAGATTGTTTCCTTACGTCAGCTTGTCGTAATAGGCCTGCAAAACCTTCAGCACTTCCGGGCGGCTGAATTTGGTCGATACCGGGTCGTGGTTGGCGAACATTTCGCGCAGTTTGGTGCCCGAGATGTTCATGCGGTGCTCCTCGCCGTGCGGGCAGGTTTTCGAGGTCGCCATGCCGTCGCACTTGTCGCAATAGAAGGTGATGTCGATATTCAGCGGCCGGGTGACCAGCGCGCCGTCCCACAGCGTGTCGAAGATATGCTGCGCGTCGAACGGGCCGTAATAGTCGCCGACGCCGGCATGGTCGCGGCCGATGACTTGATCGGAGCAGCCGAAATTCTGGCGGAACAGCGCATGCAACAGCGCCTCGCGCGGGCCGGCATAGCGCATCTCGATGGGATAGCCCGACTGGATCGCGGTGCCCGGCACGAAATAATTCTCAACCAGCGCGTCGATGGCGTCGACCCGCACCTCGGCCGGGATGTCGCCGGGTTTCAGCTTGCCCAGAACCTGGTGGATCAGCACGCCGTCGCAAATCTCCACGCCGATCTTGGCGAGATATTCGTGGCTGCGATGCATCGGGTTGCGGGTCTGGAAGGCGGCGACACGCGACCAGCCCTTTTCGGCAAACATGGCGCGGGTCTCGGCGGGCCGCATATAGAGGTCCGCGTATTGTTCGGGATAGACGCCTTCGGACAGCGCCGTCACCCGGCCCCCCAGATTGACCGGGCCCTGTTCCAGCACTTTCTGCACGCCGGGATGTTTCTCGTCGGTCGTGCGGTAGACATGCTCGCATTCCAGTTCGCGGTCGATGACGTATTTCTCGGTAACCTCGAGGATGCCCATGATCTCGCCGGAATCGGCATCGACCAGCGCCACCTCTTCCTCTATGCCGATGGAATCGGCGAGCGCCTGTTCCGCCGACAGGGTGATCGGGATCGGCCAGAACAATCCGTCGGCCATCTTCATGTCGGTACAGACGCCGCGCCAGTCGGCCTCGCCCATGAAACCGTCCAGCGGCGTATAGGCGCCCATGGCCATCATCACCAGGTCCGACGTCTCGCGGCTGGACATCGGCACCTGTTTCAGGGTCGCCGCGCGTTTCAACTCGGCGGCCCGTTCGGCCTCGGGGGCCAGCAGCGGTTTCAGCGTTCCGCCGCCATGGGGCGGCACCAGTTTGGACATTGAGTCTTCTCCCTATTGCTTTCCTTGCGACCACTCGCCGCATAACCCTATACAAAATACCAATTTTCAATCCTACACAAGAATGTTCTAATATGTGAATATATTCTTCGCCGCGCTTCCAAATGCGGTGTGATTTGTGTAACAAGATGAAATTCCAGGTAACCGGGACAGGCAATTCGACATGGCAAACCAAGGGCCAAAGAGCCAGACAATTCTGGTGGTCGGCGGCGGCATCGCCGGCGTCACCGCGGCGATCGAGGCGGCGGAGACCGGTTATGACGTAATCCTGCTGGAGCGCGACCCCGCGCTTGGCGGGCGTGTAGCCCAACTGAACCGCTACTTCCCCAAACTGTGCCATCCGACCTGCGGGCTGGAAATCAATTTCCAGCGTATCCGCAAGCTCAAGAACCTGCGCGTCGTCACCATGGCGAGCGTGGCCGGGGTCAAGGGCGAAAAAGGCGATTACACGGTTTCGGTCAGCGTTTCGCCGCGCTACGTGAATGCCAACTGCACCGCCTGCGGCG
>JADFVY010000044.1 GCA_015222795.1 Pseudomonadota bacterium
AGTCCGGCTACGGCGCCGGCGTCGATTCACCGGAATGGTACGATTTGCTGTGGTCCGGCAAGGGTGACCTGGCAATCCGCTGGCTGACACGCGCGGCGCGGCTGATGCGCAAGCAGGACTTGGACGCCTCCTCGGCCCATATCATCGAGGCCGCGCGCCTGGCCGATACGCTGGCGGCGATGCGCGGCAAGCCGGGCCCGGGCCTGGAGGAACTGGACGAGGCCACGCTTACCGTCATGTGCTTCGGCATGGATGCGCCGATGCGCCTGATCCGCGACAGGCTGGTGGTGGGCAACCGGTTGGGCGCGGTGCCCGAGGACGCGCCGGCGACGCCGCTGCAGCAAGATCTGGCGCAACAGCAAAAAAGCCTGCGGCTACCGGCCTCGGCCGATCACAAGGATTACGATTTCGACCTGCGCAAGCCGAACGATCTGGCCCGCAGCCATCTGTTGCACCGGCTCAACCTGCTGGGCGTGCCCTGGGGCAAGCTGCTACGCCAGCAGAACGACAAAGGCACCTTCCACGAACGCTGGCGGCTGCAATGGCAGGTCGAGTTCGCGATTTCGCTAATCGATGCCGGGCGTCGGGGCAGCACCGTCGGCGAGGCGGCGGCCCAGCGCATCGCGCAATTGGCAGCCGAGGCGGACAAGCTGGCGACCCTGACCGGGCTGGTCGAGGATGCGCTGATGGCCGAATTGCCCCAGGCGGTGGAATCGCTGGTCGCCGCGATCCGCGACCGGACCGCGCTGGCCGGTGACGTGCTGCAATTGATGGAGGCGCTGCCGCCGCTGGCCAATGTCTCGCGCTATGGCAATGTCCGCCAGACCGATGCCGTGACGGTGCTGGGTGTGGTGGATGGACTGGTGACGCGCATCTGTGTCGGGCTTCCCTCTGCCTGCGCCTCGCTGGACGATGAGGCCGCCGGCCATATGCTGGGCCTGATCGATGGAACCGAGCGCGCGCTCTCGCTGCTGCGGAACGAGGATCATCTGCTCCAGTGGCGCGCCACCCTGCGCCAGTTGATGGACCGGTCGGGCCTGCATGGGTTGATCGCCGGCCGTGCCACCCGCCTGCTGCATGATTCAGGCGGCATAGACGGGGAAGAGATGGCGCGCCGCCTCGGCCTGGCCTTGTCCTTGGCCACGGAGCCGGCCGAGGTGGCGGCCTGGATCGAGGGGCTGCTGGGCGGCAGCGGCCTGATCCTGATCCATGACGAAGGGCTCTGGGGGTTGGTGGATGCGTGGCTTACCGGGCTGCATGACGATCATTTTACCGAGATCCTGCCGCTGTTGCGGCGGAGCTTCTCGGCCTTCGCGCCGCCAGAACGACGCCAGATGGGCGAGCGGGTCACGCGGGGCGCGGCGCCGCGCGCCACCATGGCCGCCGGGGATGACGAGGACTTCGATTACCAGGCCGCCGATGCGGTGCTGCCGGTGCTGGCGCGGCTGTTGGGGCTGGAATCGCAGGAACAGGGAGGCGCTGATGGAACCGGCTGAAGAAAGACTGCGTCGTTGGCGGTTGGTGCTGGGCGCCAACGAGGCCGACGGCACCGACTGCCAACTGGCGGCGTCCGATGTGGCGATCGACAATGCGCTTGGCGCACTCTACGACTCCGACCGCAAGGGTGGCCTGGGCAGTTCCAGCCCCTATGTGCCGCGCTGGCTGTCGGATATCCGCGAATATTTCCCGAAGAGCGTGGTGCAAGTGCTGCAGAAAGATGCTTTCGACAGGCTGGACATGACCCGCATGCTGACCGAACCGGAATTTCTGGAGACGGTGCAACCGGACGTGCATCTGGTGGCGACCCTACTGTCGATGCGCGGCATCCTGTCGAGCAAGACCAAGGAGACCGCGCGCGCCGTGGTGCGCGCCGTGGTCGATGATCTTATGCGCAAGCTGGAAAATCCGCTGCGCCAGGCCATCGCCGGGGCGCTGAACCGCGCGACCCGCAACCGCCGCCCGCGCCATGCGGAAATCGACTGGAACCGGACCATTCGGGCCAATTTGAAACATTACCAGCCGGACTATAAAACCATCATCCCGGAGACGCGGATCGGTTATGGCCGTAAGCGGTCGTCCCTGCGCGACGTTATTCTGTGCGTCGATCAGAGTGGCTCGATGGCCTCGTCGGTGGTCTATTCGGGAATTCTGGGAGCAGTCATGGCCTCGATCCCGGCGGTCAAGACACGCCTGGTGGTGTTCGACACCGCCGTGGTGGACTTGACCGAGGAACTGGACGATCCGGTGGAAATTCTGTTCTCGACCCAGCTTGGCGGCGGCACCGACATCAACCGCGCGATTGCCTATTGCCAGGGCCATATCCGCAACCCGTCCGACACGATCCTGATACTGATCAGCGACCTCTACGAGGGCGGGGCCGAGGAAGAACTGGTGCGCCGTGCCGCGACGCTGGTGGCCGCGGGGGTACAGTTCATCTGTCTGCTGGCGCTCAGCGACGAGGGTGCGCCGATCTACGACCACCGCACGGCTTCGCGGTTGTCCGCCCTGGGCGCGCCGGTCTTTGCCTGCACGCCGGATCAATTCCCCGATCTGATGGCCGCTGCGATCAACCGCGACGACATCAATCAGTGGGCGGCGGAACGCGATATGGTGACACAGCGGGGCTAATAAACGTGTTGGCCGCCGGTAACGAAGATTTCCGTTCCCGTCACATAACCGAAATCTGAGTTCACAAGCTGATAGACGCAGCCCGCGACCTCGTCCGCCGTGCCCATGCGGTGCATCGGAATGCGGTTGATCAGCGGTTCGTATTCGTCGCCGACCATCTCGGTCTCGATCTCGCCCGGTGCCACCGCGTTGACGCGCACGCCAAGCTGAGCGAACTCCACCGCCATCTCGCGGGTTAACGCGGATAACGCTGCCTTCGACGTCGAATACGCCGATCCCGCGAAGGGATGGATGAAATGGCCGGCGATCGATGTGATATTGACGATTGCCGCACCACCGCCCTTGGATCCGCGGGCAAGCGCCGTCGCGAACCCCCGGCTCAACATCAGTGGCGCGAACAGGTTCAGATTGAAAACCTCGCGCCAGCCCTCGATGGGGCCGTTCAGGCAGCCCAGGCGCTCCTTGATCGGGGTCTTGGGCGATACCGCCGCGTTATTGACCAGTGCATGCAGCGGCGCGCCATCCAGCGCCTCGTTGGCCTTGACCACGAAATTCTCGACCGACTCCATGTCGCCCAGGTCGGTGGGAATATGGTTGGTCCAGTTAGGGTCGCGCTTGCAGGCCTCGGGCACTTCATCGCGGCTGCAGGTGATAATGCGCCAGTTTTCCGACGAAAAGCGCTTCACCGTGGCATGTCCGATGCCGCGGCTCGCGCCCGTCAGGATAACGGTCTTTCGTTGTTCTTCGCTCATGGCGCCGAGTTTATCCGAAACCGCGCGGGTGGGGAATTTTAATGCGTCTCAATTTTCCCGGCTCCGGGAGCGGGCCGGAGCCGCCCACGCGAGTGGGGAAACTATCAATGCGCCATCAGCACCGGCATGTCGGCGGCGGCCAATACCTCATAGGTCACGCCGCCGAACACCAGCTCGCGCAGGCGGCTGTGGGTATAGGCGCCCATCACCATCATGTCGGCGCCGGCCTCTCCGGCGGCGGCCAGCAGGGTCGCCGACATGGATTCCCCGCCGACTTCCGAATTGCTGATTCGTGCCTTCACTCCGTGGCTGGCCAGATAACCGGCCAGCGCTTCCGGCGTTGCCTCGCGCGGGCAGGGGTCGCCGATGGTCAGGATGGTAACGTTCTCGGCTCCCTTCAGGAAGGGCATGGCGGCGGTCACGGCCCGGGCGGCCTCCAGCCCGCCATTCCAGGCGACGGCAACATGCCCGCCAACGGTATCCGGCGCGCTCGAAGGCGCGACCAGCAGCGGCGAGCCACTGTCCATTAGCGCGGATTCCAGGGTTTCGGTGATCGTGGTGACCGCGTTTTCGCCCTCTGGCCGCGCGATGACCACCACATCCGCCACGCGGCCGCGCCGCGCGACGCAGGCATCCGGGCGTCCGGTATCCTCCATCCAGGCGCAGTTCGGGCCATCAGCCGCAGAATCGCCCGTGGCCAGACCGGTCCTGGCCCGCCAGTCGTCGAAGGTCTTGCGCACCTTTTGCGACCGCTCTTCGGCCTGTTGCTCGGCGCTGGCGATCATTTCTTCGATCAGGGCGCCGGACATGCCTTCGCCGATATAGGGAATCATGGTTCGCGGGTCGGCCCGGATATGCATGATATCCATATGGGCCGCGAATTTTTTCGCCACGGCCAGCGCCGTCGCCAATGCCGCTTCGTCCGACGGGACGCCGAACAGCGGTGTCAAAATTACTTTGATGGCCATATCGTAATCCTCCCGATTTGGGTTTCATTATCCCGCCAGTTGCAACTATAGACTATCCAGTCATTTTAGGAATGATTTGTATCAAACGGTATTTAAAAGCCTTTTCACCACTATATCAACCGCGTCGGAAGCATCAATGCGGATCCAGCTCATCGGCCCCCGTTCGAGGGCAGGGTGCGCGCG
>JADFVY010000407.1 GCA_015222795.1 Pseudomonadota bacterium
AACCTGGATTTCTATTGCCATACCGGGCCGTTGTCGCGCACCGTCGGCGATGCGATCCTGTTGCAGAACGTGATGAGCGGGCCACATCCCACCGACATTTCCACCCTTCGCCCCAAGCTGCGCCTGCCCGACAAATACAAGCCGATCCGAAAATGGAAAGTCGCCTACTCGATGGACCTGGGCAGCTACGAGGTGGACGTCGAAGTCCGCCGGAACACCCTGGCCGCGCTGGATGTCTTCCGCTCGCTGGGCTGTGAGGTCGAGGAAGTAGATCTGGGCTGGGGCGAGGAAGTGCAGAAGGCGGGCCTCGCCTATCTGGAGCATCTCTTCGGCGCCTGGATTGCCGGGATGCTGGAAGAGCACAAGTCCGAGATGACGACCTACGCCCGCGCCTTTGCCGAGAAAGGCCAGAAGTCCAAGGCGACGGATTTCGTATGGTCGCTGCAGGTCGCTGCCGACATGTACAACAGCTTCGGGCCGATGATGCAGAAACACGATATCTTCATCTGCCCCACCACGGCCCTGCCCGCCGTGCCGGCCGATTTCGACCAATCGACCGGCGAGGTGAAAATCAACGGCAAGATCGTCAATCCCATGCTCGGCTGGGTCATGACGTCGCCCTTCAATACGCTCAGCCGCTGCCCGGTGATTACCGTGCCGTCGGGCCATGCGAAAAACCGCGTGCCGACCGGCATCCAGATCGTCGGGCGCACCTATCGCGACCAGGATGTATTCCGCGCCGCCATGGCCTACGAGGAGGCCACCGGCCCCTGGTTCGCGGATGCGGCCGGCCGGCCGAAACTTTAGGACGGAGGCGCACATGACTGAAGCATCCACCGGCCCGGCCACGCTGGCGAACTGGCGCACCGCGCCCTTCTCTCGCCGGGCGTTCCATCATGTGCGTGAAATCCTGCCGACGGCCGAAATCGCCGCGAACCGGGACGCGCCGGAGCCTTTCACTTCCGCGCCACGGGATATTTCGGGCGTTACCTTCGAGGGCATCGACGGCCAGGAGACAAATTTCGGCCACATCCTGGCCAACAGCTACACCGATTGCCTGGTCGTGTTGAAGGGCCGGGAGATCGTCTGCGAATGGTACGACCCGGGCTGCAACCCCGCCCGCCCCCATATCGTATTCTCCGTCAGCAAATCTATTATCGCCTGCCTGGCCGGCATCCTCGCGGAACAGGGGTTGATCGATCCGGACGCCCCGGCGGTGCGCTATATCCCGGAGGCAAAAGGCAGTGCCTGGGGCGACTGCACGGTCCGCCATATTCTGGATATGACGGTCGATCTGGATTTCGAGGAATCCTATCTGAATCCGGACGGCGATTATGCGCGCTATCGCGAGGCCACCGGCTGGAATCCGCCAATCCCGGGCGATCATCCACTCGATCAGAACAGCTTCCTGCTCAGCCTGCGGCGCGGGCCGGGGGAGCACGGGAAATCCTTCGCTTATATGTCGCCAAATTCCGATTTCCTCGGCTGGTTGCTGGAACGTGCCGGCGGCAAGCCGCTGGCTGAACTGTTGTCCGACCATATCTGGCGGCCGATGGGCGCGCGGGATGCGGCTTATGTCACCCTCGACCGGCTGGGCATGGCCCGCGGCGCCGGCGGCATCTGCGCCACGGCGCACGACCTGGCCCTGTTGGGCGCGACGATGCGTGACGGCGGCAAGGCGGGCGGCAAGGTGGGCGGCAGACAGGTCATTCCGGCCGATTGGGTGGCCGACATCCGCACCGGCGGCGACCGCGACCCATGGATCAACGGCGACCCCGCCTATTATGAGCTGCTGCCCGAGGGCGGTTACCGCGGCAAATGGTATCAGCCCGGCAACGACCACGGCGCCTTCTGCGCCATCGGAATCCACGGACAGTGGATCTATGTGGATTCGGCCGCCGACGCCGTAATCGTCAGATTGGCCTCCCAGCCCGAACCCCTGGACGACCCCCTGGACAAGGCCTGTCTGCGCGCCTTCGACGCTATCTGTCGGGCGCTGGAGGAGGCCTGATACAAACCGCTAGAGCATCATCCGATCTATTGGAATCGCTTATGCGATTCCAATAGATCGGATAAAGATGCTCGCCCCTTAAAATTGCCCTGGCGCCAGCGCGGCGCTTTCAACATTCGCTTAAACCAAAGATCGCTGATAATAGTTGCCGGTGCGGGTTTCTCGATCGGGGACGATCAAGCCATGAGTTTCGAACAACATTCATATGGCGCCAGGCTGCGGGCGATTGCCAATCGGCGCGGCGCTACGTTACTGCCCGGCGTAGCCAATGCGCTGGCGGCCCGCGTGGTCGAGGATTTGGGATTCGAGGCCCTCTACGTGACGGGCGCGGGCGTCACCAATACCTTTCTGGGCGTGCCGGATTTGGGCTTTATTGGAATTCCGGAACTGGTTGAACATGTTAGCGCGATCCGCGATGTCACCGAGTTGCCGATCATTGTCGACGCCGATACGGGATTCGGCAATGCGCTGAACGTTCGCCACGCCGTGCGGCGGCTGGAGCGCGCGGGGGCCAATGCGATCCAGATCGAGGATCAGGTCATGCCGAAAAAATGCGGACATTTCACGGGCAAGGAAGTCATCCCGACCGCCGATATGCTCGCCAAGGTCAGGGCCGCGGTGGATTCGCGCCAGGATAAGGATTTCATGATTATCGCGCGCACCGACGCGCGCGCCGTCGAGGGCTTCGATGCGGCGATCGATCGCGCGGGTGCGTTTATCGAAGCCGGCGCCGACATCACCTTCGTCGAGGCGCCGGAAAGCCTGGATGAGGTTCGCAGAATTCCGGAATTGCTCGGTGCGCCCCAACTCGTGAACATGGTGGTCGGCGGAAAGACCCCGATTATCGATCAGGGCGAACTGGCCAAAAT
>JADFVY010000408.1 GCA_015222795.1 Pseudomonadota bacterium
CTGGGCGTTTAAGCGGAAATCAACATGATCAGCGATGAGTTGCTGGGTGGAACCCCGCTTGCCGGCTCAACCGATACCAGCATGGCCAACGACACCACATCGATGGTGTTGGGCGCGAACATCAGCTTCTGATCCTCAGCGATCGGCAAGCATACGCCTTCAAGGGGGCGGTGGGAGTTTCCCACCGCCCTTTTTTTTGATTTTCCCTTCTACCGCTTTCCGGCCTTCTTCACGATCATGTCCTCGAAGGCGATAAGAACCCTCTCCCAATAATCCGCGAAATAGGGAAACTCTGCTACCTGCCGGTCCTCGATGCAGTTCATGGCCGGGTTCGCCTCGAAAACGACCATCTCGCCATCGCCGATGATATTGAAATCCACACCCAGAAAGTCGAGATCGTGCAACCGGCCCAGCGTCTCCAGCCTGGCCATATTCTTCGCACCGAGATAGGCAACCGAGTCCGCCAGGAAGGCATGCTCGTTGTCCATCAGGTCCTGGTTGGCCTTGCTCAGGGCGGAATCCTCGGGCTGGCGACGCACGTTCCAGTGCGTCGAAAAGTCCACCCGTACCGGATAGACAACGTGATCGATTATCGCGCATCGTATCTTGCGGTAGATACCGGGGCGGAATTCTTCCGTCACGAATTCGATGGCGTATACCTCCTCCACATTCTTGCCGTGGTAATAATCCAGCGCCCCGGTCAGCGCCGCCTCATCGGCGGCGAATGCAACATCTGTGTCCTTGTTTGTATAGGTGCGCCGTATCAGCATCGGAAACCGGACAGCTTCCAGAATCCGCTCCCTGACCCTGTCCGTGCCCTCGGCGCGAAGTAGATACAGGATCGTTTTGGGGTAAATAATATCGGTATTTTCGGTAATAATTCGGGCATTGTTGGCACGAGTCGTGCGCTCGATCGCTTCGGGTGCGTTAACCACGGGCAGGCCCAGCCTGTCGGCGAATTCCCGGAGCATCAATCCCTTTCCGCTTTTTATGGAGGACTCGGCGCCCGCGAGATTATTGTAGATTACATTGATCGGTCCCAGCGCCTTGGCAGCGGCCGACAAATCCGGATGTTCGATACAGGTGAAATGGTAGGTATTTCGATCCCCGCGCACCTGGGTGAGTGAATTGCCGGTCACGAACATATTTTTTCTGTCTGGAAGAACCCTTTTATAGCAATTGTCCACACCGATGCTGCTGACAACCAGAACATGGGCTTTGGGCCTTTTTGCCGCCAGCGTGAATCCGTGAACGCGCCGCAGGAAGTTCTTTGTGACCTCCTGTGCTTCCTCCAGCCGTTTCGCCTGGAACAGCGCCGCCGACAGTCCGGCATGGTAACTGTGTTCATCCGGATTTCTCTCCAACGCCCGGCGGTATGCAATGACCGCATCCTCGGGCTGCTTGAGCCTCGACATTACCTTGCCGGCTAACTCGTGAACGGCTGCCGTGTCAACGCCTCTGCGCCGCATTTCGCGGATAACCGAAAGTACTTCGCCGTATTTCCCGGCCACGTATAGCGCCCGGGAGAACTTGAACTCAATATGAACTGTTTCCGGCGCCAGTTCCAGGGCGCGCCGTAGCCACTCAACCGACTCTTCAACCCGCTCGGTCTTGAACAACAGGGTGCCCAGCCGGTAGATCGCGCCGAAGTCGTCCGGTTGGTCCGCGGCGGCCCGGCGGCATGTATCCAGCAGCGCATCGACTCCCTGAGTCACTATCTGCGCCGCGATCAGTGCGTCGTGGGCGCCCGGCTCCATGGGGCCCGCCTCAACGGCTTGCCGGGCGAGCCGTTCGGCTGCCGGCAGATCGCCCCGTTTGCGTGCGATAAAGGACAAAAGTGTGTGGGCCACCGACGCGCCAGGTTGTCGGGCGACAACCTGTTGCAACAGCGTTTCCGCCAACTCATGCTTGCCCGCGCGAAACGCGGCCGTTCCCTTGTCCAGAAGCTCGTTCGGACCCTCGGCCATGGACACCCTTCCTTACTCAATATTCCCGGCGGTCGGGCCATTGTCAGTTGTTGCAGGCAGTTTCCGAACTGCTCCAGCGAAGCCCCAAAACAACCGGCGAAATGGGGCGCCCACCGGGACATATTTTTACATAACCAGAACAGCCGTTACAACCCGCCGCCCTTTTCTGCCCCGCATGGGCTTTCACCAGGGGCCGCGCTATGGTACCAGCGGCGCGGCGTGCTATTTCATTTACGCTACTGAATACGAACGGCCCAAAAAAGCGGGAGAGGAACGCATTAATGGAGATCAACGGCAGACGGATATTGCTTTGCGATTGCGAGCATACGATGGCGCTGGATGGCAAGGCGCTGGCCAAGGCTTGCGGCGCCGATAGCGCGCCCGGCGGCGCGCCCGAGATCGCCAGCCAGCTCTGTCGCGCGCAGATCGATAATTTTCGGGGCGAGATCGCCAGGGGCGGCCAAGTGCTGGTCGCCTGCACCCAGGAGGCGCCGCTGTTCGACGAGGTCGCCGGGGAAGTGGGCGAAGGCGCGGCGGCGCTGGGCCATGTGAATATCCGCGAGCGTGCCGGCTGGGCGCAAGACGGCGCGAAGGCCATGCCGAAAATCGCCGCCCTGCTGGCCGAGGCCGCGATGGACATTCCGCCGACCCCGACGGTTACCATGGCGTCCGACGGTGTCTGCCTGGTCTATGGCCGCGACGAGGTCGCGCTGGAGGCCGCGCAGCAGCTTGCCGGCCGGCTGGACGTCACCCTGCTGCTCGACCGGCCCGGCGATATCATGCCGCCGCGAATCATGGACGTGCCGGTCTTCCGGGGCACGGTCGGAATCGCAAAGGGCCATATGGGCGCCTTCGAGATCGGCGTCGACGATTACGCACCGGCCAGCGTGTCGTCGCGCGGAACTCTCTCCTTTGATAACCCCCGCAACGGGGCGGTGTCGAAATGTCACCTGATCCTGGACCTCACCGGCGGCACGCCGATGTTCCCCGCCGGCGAGCGCATCGACGGCTATCTGCGCCCCGACCCGGGCAACCCGGCCGCCGTTCAGAAGGCCTTGTTCGAGCTGGCCGACATGGTGGGCGAGTTCGAAAAACCGCGCTACGTGAACTTCACGCCCGATCTCTGTGCCCATTCGCGCAGCATGAAGACAGGCTGCACCCGTTGTATCGATGTCTGCCCGGTCTCGGCCATAACGCCGGCCGGCGACCATGTGGCGATCGACAAC
>JADFVY010000409.1 GCA_015222795.1 Pseudomonadota bacterium
CCATAGACGTGAATGGCGCGGGTCATCTTGCCGATGGGGTTGAGCACCGAATGGATGATGTCACGGCCGAGCGGTGTCGCGTCGCCGACGCCCAGCGCGCGCGCGCCCGCGGCCTCGATGCCAGCCTCGGTGCGGCGCCAGAAGATGTTGTCCTCGCGGCCGCTGAAAATGCCGATCACCGCCCACATGGTGTGATCGTGCGGCGGCAGGCTCATCCACGGCGCCCAGGTAAGGTTGAGGATCGTCAGGTCCGGCCCGCGATACAACAGGTCGATGCCGGCTTGCGCCGGCGCGCCCAGCGTATTCTCGATGGCCGCCGGGTCGGCGACGGCCCTGGCCACCAGCTCGTGCACCGCCTTGTGGCTGTCATCCACCGCCACCGCCCGGCGGCAGTCCTCGACAAAACGTTCCGTGTCGAACATCAAATCTCTCCCTTTTTCTTTCCCGCCGGGCAATGTAGCGCATTTTCGCCGGGCGTGGAATCGCCGCCGTCGGCCCATATGGACTCCCGCCGCCCGGAAAGCTAATCTTGCAACCATGGACAGGGTAGCGGCCAACGGGTCGCGGCGGCGGAGGTCGCCAGCACTGTTGCATTTCCGGCGATTCCTGGCGCATCCGGTCAGGTTGTCGTCGGCGCTGCCTGTTTCACGGGCGGTGGCGCGGATGGTGGCCTCGCGCGTCGACCCGGCCAGCGGTGACTATGTCGTCGAGCTGGGCTCGGGCACCGGGGCGGTGACCCGGGCATTGCTGGAGGCGGGCGTGCCGGCGGCCAGGCTGATCGCCGTGGAGATCGATTCCGAGATGGCGGCCTATCTGGCCGAGGTTCTTCCCGATATCACCATGATCCACGGGTCCGCCACCGACATCGGCCAGTTGCTGCCGGCGGAGGCCAGGGGCTGTGTCGGCGCGGTGATCTGCGGCGTGCCCGTTTCCATGCTGGGAATGGACGAGCAGGTGGCAATGATCGAGGCGATGCTGGCCCTGAAGCCGCGTGACGGCCGCTTCCTGGCCTACAGCTACCGGCCGGGCTCGCCCTTGCGCGCGGCGCGGCTGGGCCTGACCGCCGAACGGCTGGACTTCACCTTGCGCAACGCCTTCCCGGCCTCGGTCTGGGCCTTCCGCGCGGCGGGTGCGGGGCGGGATGAGGCCACCGGAACGAAACAAGCCACCCATGGATGATCTGGCGCAATTCGGGCGAGGCGCGCATGGGTTAGTCTGTGCGACATGAAAAACCTGACCTCCGATAGCGTCGCGGGCATCGCCGTCTCGGCCATCAAGGCAATGGCGATGCGGGCCGCGAAGGTGGAAGGCGCGGTGTCGCTGACCTGGGGGCTGCCATCCTTCCGCACGCCCGAGGGAATCCGCCGGGCGGTAGAGCGCGCGCTGGATAACGACCCGGATATCGGCAAATATACCCTGCCCGACGGGCTTCGGGAACTGCGCGGGGCAGCGGCGGAGACCCACCGCGCCGCCACCGGCGTCGCCGTCGATCCGGACCGCAATATCACCATTGCCGCCGGCAACATGGAGGGAATAGCGACGCTGCTGCGCAGCCTGATCGACGCGGGCGACGAGATCGTCGTCACCGATCCGGGCTTCGCATCCCATTTCATTCAGATCGGACTATGCGGCGGCAGGCCGGTTTTCTGGCGGCTGGACGAGACGCGGGGCTGGGCGCTGGACCTGGAGGCCCTGCCCGGGCTGTTGACGGACAGGACCAAGGCGATCCTGCTGGTCACGCCGTCGAACCCGACGGGCAGGATCTTCACCGAGGCGGAATTGCGCGAGGTCGGACGGATCGCCGCGGAACGTGGGCTGGTTGTCATCCTCGACGATCCCTACTGCCATTTCACTTACGAGAACCGGGATCGCTATTTCAATCTCTCAAGCGTGCCGGAACTGGCCGACCATGTCGCCTATCTTTTCACTTTCTCCAAATGCCACGCAATGAGCGGCTGGCGGCTGGGCTATGCGGTGCTGCCGGAATGGCTCAAGCGCGAAGTGCTGAAGGTGCATGACGCAACGATGATCTGCGCGCCGCGGATCTCCCAGATAGCCGGGCTGGCGGCGCTGAGCGGCGAGCAGGCGCATCTGGGGGCGTTCGAGGACAGGCTGGCGAAGCGGCGTGAGTTGATTTGCGCGCGGCTGGACGCCCTGCCCCATGTTTTCGACTATGTGAAGCCGGAAGGGGCCTATTACGTCTTTCCCCGCATCGTCGCCGAACACATGGATTCATACGAATTCGCCATCCGCCTTCTCGAAGAGGCGAGGGTCGCCGTTACCCCCGGCAGCGCCTTCGGTCCCACCGGCGAGCATCATGTGCGCATGGCGTTCTGCGTGGAGGAAGAAGCGATAGAAACGGCGTTCGACCGGATCGAGGCGTATTTCAACTGATGTGGGGGCGGGAAATCCGGGTCACGGCCATATGCCCCTCTGCAGCGCGGCCTTGGCGACCCGCTCGATCGCGACAACCAGGGCGGCGGTGCGCAGGCTGGCGGGCTCTAACGGCGGAGCTTCGTCCGATTTCACCGCTTCGGCCGCCAGCTTCCGCCAGCGCGCAATCATGATTTCGACGGCCCGGCGAATGCGGGCCTTCATCTTGCGTTCCACCTCCTCCAGTTCCCATTTCTGGTTCTCGGTGTTCTGGACCCATTCGAAATAACTGACCGTGACGCCGCCGCCATTGGCCACGATATCCGGCAATACGATGACGTCGCGTTCGTCAAGCACTGCCTCTCCCTCGGGCGTGACCGGTTCGTTCGCCGCCTCCACGATCAGCTTCGCCTTGACCGCCTCGGCGACCGCGCCGGTGATCGTGCCGCCCAGCGCCGCCGGGATCAGGATGTCGCAGTCGAGGGCGAGCAGGGCCGGGTTGGTGATTGTCTGGGTCTCCGGCGTGCCGACCACGGTGCCGTGCTCCTTGCGGTGGAGCATGACCCTGTTTACGTCCAGCCCGTCGGGCGCATGCACGCCGCCCTGGGAATCGCTTACCGCGATGACGCGCGCGCCGGCCTCCATGAAGCGACGGGCGGCAACCGCCCCGACATTTCCGAAGCCCTGAATCGCAATCCTGGCGCCGGCGACCGACTCCAGCTCCGGCACGAGCCCGAATTCGAGCAGCCGTTCGGTGGCCCAGAGGCAACCCAGCCCTGTCGCCTCGTTACGGCCCTTGGAGCCGCCCAGCTCCAGCGGCTTGCCGGTCACCACGGGACGGTTGTTCGCGCCGGGATGCATGGCGTTGTAGGTGTCGTAAATCCAGGCCATCGTGAGTTCGTTCGTATAGAGGTCCGGAGCCGGTATGTCGGTGTAGGGACCGATATCGGAGCCGAGCTCATGCACGAAACGGCGGGTGATACGTCGAAGTTCCGTTTCGCTCAGCGATTTGGCGTCGCAGACCACCCCGCCCTTGGCCCCGCCGAAGGGAAGGTCGAAAAGGGCGCATTTCCAGGTCATAAGGGTGGCCAGATCGACGACTTCCTCCTCCGTCACCTCCGGGTGATAACGGATGCCGCCCTTGCCCGGCCCCAGCACCTGGTTGTGCAGCACGCGGATTCCCTGGAAGGTGCGGACCGACCCGTCCTCCATCTCGATCGGGAAAAACACCTTGACGATGCGCTTGGGCAGCTCGAAAAACTCGATCAGGCCACGCTTGAGGCCCACGATATGGGCTTTGGCCCGGCGAAACTGGATCTGTGTGGTTGACAGCGGTTCGGGGGTCGAATGCTCCTCCGCGGGAGTGGCATCGGAAGTCGGTTTCTGGTTGTTCATCGCGATTCTCGCTTGCACTGCCGGGGGACGTGCGCGCCGGAACCATACTATAGTTCGCGCCGTCTTCGCATCCCGATGTTTAGTGAAATATTCTTGCGTATTTTCATTTGAATGAAAAAACAAGCTTGATTTTTCATCGACGTGGATGGAGCATCCCGGCATCGGTACAAGCGCGATTTGGGAGGATGCGCGCATGTCGGAGCCCAGAACCGGACAGGAAAGAGTCGGCGGCGCCGGCGAGGGTATCCTCGTCGGCGGGCAGATTCGCGACCTGCGCAAGGCCAAGGGGCTGACGATCGCGGCGCTGGCGGAGCGCATCGACCGCTCGGTCGGCTATGTCAGCCAGATCGAGCGCAATCTTTCCGAACTCACCATCCCCGATCTCAAGCGCATCGCCGAGGCGCTGGAGGTCCAGATCAGCTGGTTCTTCCATTCGCCCGCCGCCGTGCCGACCGAAGAGCGGGGCTATGTCGTGCGCAAGGAAAACCGGCGGCGGCTGAGCCTGTCCGGTATC
>JADFVY010000410.1 GCA_015222795.1 Pseudomonadota bacterium
GGTCGTCGCCGTAACGCTCCTTCAGTTCCTTCATCTTGGGCGCGAGAAGCTTCATCTTGCTCATCGACTTGTAGGATTTATTGGCGATCGGGAACAGCAGCGCCTTGATGATCAGCGTCAGGGAAAGGATCGCCAGACCGAAATTGCCCCACCATCCAAACAGGATATCGAGCATTATGAACATCGGCCTGGTCAGAAAGTAGAACCAGCCGAAATCCACCGCGAGGTCGAAGTGAGGAACGTTGGTTTCGTCGGCATAGTAGTCCAGCAGGGAAAGTTCCTTGGCGCCGACGAAGAGCCGGGCTGAATATTCGCTCGTTTCACCGGGCCGGATCTCGGCCGGCGGGCCCGAATAGTCAGCCTGATAAATATTCACGCCGTCCTGCACGCCCATTTTGAAATTAGTGTTGAACCCCAGTTCCTGATCGGGAATGACGGCGGCCAGCCAGTATTTATCCGTAATGCCCAGCCAGCCCCCTTCGGCCGGCAACTGAACCGCCTCTTCCTCAAGCTCGTCGTAGTCCACCTCGGTCAGGGTATCGTCGAAGACGCCGAGCAATCCTTCATGGAGGAGGTAGAAGCCGAGTGTCTTTGGTGTTCCGAAACGGCGGACCAACCCGTAGGTCTGAAGTGAAACCGGCTCCTGCATCTGGTTGCGGACGCGCTGGATCACCGAGATCATGAAGTCCGTGTCGATCGAAATTTCTTGTTCGAATATCAGGCCCGCGCCGTTATCCCAGCGTAAGGTCACCGGCGATTCCGGTGTCAGGACGCTGCGATTGGCGGTCCAGACGCTGTCGCTCCGCGGGATGGCGATATCTTCCTGCTTGCTCCAGCCAAATTTGGCGAAATAGGCGTTGCGCCCCCCGAGGGGATTGAACAGCGTGATGTTGGGGCTCGCAAAGTCGACCGTTTCCCGGTAATCCTTTAACAGGATATCGTCTATTATGGCGCCGGTCAGAGCGATGGAACCGCTGAGGCGCGGGGCCCTGATAGTCACGCGCTCGGACTGCGCGCGCGCCTCGGCGCGGGGCAGGCCACCTGCAGCGTCTTCCGTGGGCTCCAGTCCGGGGCCTGTTGTGGCGACAGGCTCCAGGGGGTCTACTTGGCCGGTCTGGCCGGTCTCGCCATTAAAAGACTGCTCCTGGCCCGGCGGCGCCGGTTCCGGTTTGCGCGGGTCCATGACCAGAAACTGCCAGCCGAAAAAAACGATCGCCGACAGGACAATGGCCAAAATCAGATTCTTTTGTTCGTTCATGCCCTTTTACCCTCATGGCCATGCCGCGGGCCGGTGTGGTCCGTATCCGGTCCGCAATGCCCGCAACTCTCGTTTTGATCGATTTCCGGGACCGGGTCGTAGCCCCACCCGCCCCAGGGATTGCATCTGAGCAGACGCATCAATGTCAGCCATCCGCCCTTGATCGCGCCATGCCGCGCGATCGCGGTCATGCCGTAAGCCGAACAGGACGGCCAGTAGCGGCAGCTACCCGGCAGGATCGGGGAAATGAAAAGCTGGTAGCCGCGGATCGCACCGCGCATGATTGTTCCGGCAAGGCCCATGGCATTCTCACTTCCGTTCCACATCGTCGTCGCACCAGGCGCCGACCCGCTTCAGCGCGGCCTTTAAATCTTCAAGCAGCGCCGGAAACGGCCTGCCGACGGTCCCGGCCCGTGCGATCAACACGTAGTCGTAACCGCATTTTCCATGCGTCGCGATGACCTGTTCGGCCGCCACGCGCAATCGTCGCTTGGTCCTGTTGCGGACCACCGCCCCGCCGACCTTGCGGCTGGCGGTAAAGCCAACGCGCAACGCGCCGCCCTGATCGTCACGGCGGCGCGCCTGCAGTACCAGTCCGGGCATGGCCCATTTTTTCCGCGCTCCCGCTACGCGCAGGAATTCAACACGCCGTTTCAGTCGTTCCACGGCCATCGCTGTTACAGTCGTTCCACGGCCATCGCTGGTAGCCGTTCCACGGCAAGGCGAAATATCAGGCGGACAGGCGCTTGCGGCCCTTGGCGCGACGTTGCGCAAGGACCACGCGGCCATTCTTTGTTGCCATCCGTGACCGGAAGCCATGACGGCGTTTACGGACCAGACGGCTGGGTTGAAATGTGCGTTTCACGTTATTCTCCAAAACAGGCAGAAATTCAAGGCCCGCTGTATAGATGCTCGCCAAAGCCAAGTCAATTGCGTGTGGTAATAGTTTTGCAGGGGATTCACGGTTTGGTGACCAGAGCATCATCCGATCTATTGGAATCGCTTATGCGATTCCAATAGATCGGATAAAGATGCTCGCCCCTTTAAATTGCGGGCAA
>JADFVY010000411.1 GCA_015222795.1 Pseudomonadota bacterium
CAAGCATCGCCCCGCGGACCGCGCCTGCCCGGCGGGCCGCCAAGTCCCATCACATGGGTCTTTATCAGCGAGCCTTGGTATTATTCACGCCCTCGTTATCGTTCCGCCAAGGTGCGGGACACTGCCCGGACCGTCAAAGCGCACCCCGGTCGATGCCGATGTCCCGGAGCTGATTGCGGTCGAGGTGCGCGAGATCCTGCTTGATTCTAAAGTCCTTGCGTTCCCGGTCGGTTGTTCCGCCGATACTGGCCAAGCGGCGCTGAACCGCGCGAACCGCGCACTTCACCAGGCTGCGGCCGCCGGATTCACAGGTGGTTATCGGATCGATGAACTGGGTCAGCGTACGGGTCATTTCGGTACTCCAATAGGCAAGATGTTGTTTTATGCAAGCTCAATATAACTCTGAAAAATATTGACACATAACGAGATTTTGCATCTTACTGTTTTAGAAAAACTAAAAGACGAAACCATGACCCAGCGCCTGCCGTCACTCAACGCCCTGCGCGCCTTCGAGGCCGCCGCCCGGCATCGCAGCCTCACCAACGCGGCGCGGGAACTCAACGTGACCCCGGCGGCGATCAGCCATCAAGTCAAGGCGCTGGAAGCCGACCTCGGCGTGGCGCTGCTGACGCGGGTCAAGGGGGAGTTCCGGTTGAGCGAGGCCGCCAGGGCCGCCTTGCCAGGCCTGCGCGCCGGTTTCGACCAGATTACCGAGGCCGCCCGGCGCCTGCGCGGCGGCCATGCCGACCGTTTCCTGACCGTCAGCGTCGGTCCGACCTTCGCCACGACATGGCTGGTCCGGCGGCTCGGCGGTTTCAAGAAAGTTTGCCCCGACATCGACGTGCGGCTGGAGACCACGGACAGGCTGGCGGATTTCGCGCGCGATGGCGTCGATGTGGGAATCCGCTTCGGGCACGGCGTCTACCCCGGCTGCGAATCCATTCGCCTGTTCGATGAGGAGATATATCCGGTCTGCAGCCCCGACCTCCTGGACATTGGGCGGCCGCTCGCAACCCCGGCGGACCTGGCTTCATTTGCTCTTCTGCATGTTGACTGGACGCCGGGCGGGGGCAGCGAGACCCTCGACTGGGAAATGTGGCTCCGGGCGGCCGGCGCCCGAGGGGTCGACCACACACGCGGGCTGCGTTTCAGCCATAGCAGCGTAGCCTTGCAAATGGCCATAGGCGGCCAGGGCGTGGCGCTGGGCAGCAATTCCCTGGCAAGCGATGAACTTAAGGCGGGACGCCTGGTCCGCCTCTTCGATGTCGCGCTGCCGGTCAGTTTTGCCTATTACCTCACCTATCCCGAGGAAACGGCGGACAGCCCAAAAATCACAGCCTTCCGGGACTGGATACTGTCCCAGACCGTCGCCGATCCGCCAACCGCATGAAAAACCCCGCCCGGCGAACCGGACGGGGCGAGGGTAACCACGGCAGCGCGGTTTAGAATTTGCGGTAGGCACCGTTCAAATCGACCATTGGGTGGCGTTTGGACATCTGGAACTTGATTAGCAGTTCGCGGGCGATCATGTCGCGATCCTGCTGGTTATCCGGCAGTTCCATGTCCTCGGGCACGCTGACCCAGCCGTTGATATTGCGGTCGAACACCGCCGGACGGTTTTCCTCGTAGCCCATATGGACGTCTTCCAGCCAGTTCAGATCGTCCCAGCCCATGACTTCCATATACTTCTTCAGGAAGGCCGGCAGCCGGTCGTAATCGGGCACCAGGTTCACGTCGTAGCGGTAGCCGATATGCTGACCGATTTCCTTCTCGCGGTCGCTGTCCAGACCCGTTGAGGTCAGGAATTTGTCGATGTCTTTATCCTTGGCCATCTCGTCCTCCTCTAGTAGCGGGTCATGTCGGGCTGGCCGACGGTGTGCTGGGTGCCGGCCAGCGGGACCATGGCCATGGCCGAAGCCTCCATGGTCAGCGCCGCCAGATCTTCCGGTTCCAGGCTGTGGATGTTGGTCTTGCCGCAGGCGCGGGCCATCATCTGAGCTTCGATGGTCAGCGTGTGCAGGAAGTTGTAGACCCGCTCCGAGGCCTCGTCGGGGTCCAGTCGCTTGCGCAGCTCCGGGTCCTGCGTCGCCACGCCGACCGGGCAGCGGCCCGTATGGCAGTGATAGCAGTAGCCTGCTTCGACCCCTATTTCGCCCTCGTAGTCGGCGCCGGGGATGTCCTTGTTGCAGTTCAACGCCATCATCGCCGAATGGCCGATGGCGATGGCGTCCGCGCCCAGCGCCAACGCCTTGGCGACATCGCCGCCGTTACGGATGCCGCCCGCATAGACCAGCGTGATTTCCCCGGTCTTGCCGACATCGTCCAGCGCCTTGCGAGCCTGGCGGATCGCCGCGATCCCCGGCACGCCGGTTTCCTCGGTGGCCAGATGCGGCCCCGCGCCGGTGCTGCCTTCCATGCCGTCGATATAGATGCTGTCCGGGTTGGTTTTGGCCGCCATGCGGACGTCGTCATAGACGCGCGCCGCGCCCAGCTTGAGCTGGATCGGGATTTCCCCGTTGGTCGCCTCGCGGATTTCCTCGATCTTCAGCGACAGATCGTCCGGCCCCAGCCAGTCGGGATGGCGCGCCGGCGACCGCTGGTCGATACCAGCCGGCAGCGAGCGCATCTCGGCGACCTGGTCGGTAACCTTCTGGCCCATCAGATGGCCACCCAGGCCGACCTTGCAGCCCTGGCCGATGAAAAACTCACAGGCGTCGGCCAGTTGCAGATGGTGCGGGTTAAAGCCGTAACGCGACTGGATACACTGATACAGCCACTTCTCGGAATAACGCCGCTCGTCCGGGATCATCCCGCCCTCGCCCGAGCAGGTGGCGGTGCCGGCCATGGTGGCGCCGCGGGCCAGCGCGGTCTTGGCCTCGTAGGACAGCGCGCCGAAACTCATCCCCGTGATATAGACCGGGATGTCGAGCACCAGCGGCCGCTTGGCATTCGGGCCAAGCACCGTTTTGGTTTCGCATTTCTCACGGTAGCCCTCGATCACGAAACGCGTCAGCGTGCCAGGCAGGAAGGTCAGATCGTCCCAGTTGGGGATTTTCTTGAACATCGAAAACCCGCGCATGCGGTAACGGCCGAGTTCCGACTTGATATGGATGTCGTCGATGACCTCGGGTGTGAAAATCTTGCTCTTGCCGAGATTGTAACGATTGCGCTTTCCCTTTTCGGGCGCGGCGTCTTCGGCAACTTTTTTCTTAGCAGACATGATATGTCGTCCTCACCAGTGTTGGGCCTAGAGAATGATTTTCTTCTCGCTGGGCTCAAGATTGTCGTAATTCCAAAGCTGCTTGCCAGCCACGATCTTGCGCATGTTCGCGGCGCCCCTGGGCGCCTCCATGCCGTAGAGCTTCAGCTTGGCGGTCAGCCACTGGACGTCCAGGTCGGTCATTTCGGCATCGACCGCGTCGACACCAAAGCCGGCGATCTCGCCGCCGACATAGATGGTGCCGTCATACATGGAATCGCCGAGATTGATGCCTGCGTCGCCGAGCACTACCATGCGCCCGCGCTGCATCATGAAGCCGCTGAAGGCCCCGGTTCTGCCGCCAACGATGATGGTGCCGCCCTTCTGGTCGATACCGGTTCGCGAACCCACGTCGCCCTTGCAGACCAGATCGCCGCCGCGGATCGCGGCGCCGAAGGTAGAGCCGGCGTTCTTTTCGATAATGACCGTGCCGGCCATCATGTTCTCGCCGAACGACCAGCCGACGCGTCCCGTAATCCGAACGTTCGGGCCATCGATCAGTCCACAGCCGAAATAGCCAAGGCTGCCCTCGAACCGCAGGTTAAGGCGATTGAGGATGCCGACGCCCAGCGAGTGCTTTGCGCCGGGGTTCTTGATCACGATCGAGCCATGGCCCTCGCGCATCAGGTCGCGGATCTTCAGATTGACCTCGCGGGCGCCCATATCGGCGACGTCCAGCTCGGCCCGCTTGTTGTAGTCGACCTCGAACGCGCCTGGATAGGTGAAATTTTCGCCCTCCTCGGGAGAGAAAAACCGCTGCTGGGTGCGACCGGCCAACTGCTCGGTATGCATCCCCATTTCATGGGAGCGATGCTCCTTGTCTACGCCTGCCATACCCGTACCTCCCCTTCGTAAGGATCGAACGTGTCTATTTCGTGCGGGAAAATCGCGCGAATCGCGACCTCTTCCGAGGCCAGTCCCACAAACTCGTCGCTCTCGTAGAGAACCATCGGCTTGGCGGCCATGGTGTCCTTGGCCATGCCCAGCTTGTCCGAGGTCGCGACGAGGTAGGTGAAAACGCCGTCCAGTTCGTTGACCGAACGTTCCAACGCTTCTTCCAGTTCTTCGCCCCGGTCCATGCGGTCGGCAAGATAGACCGCGATGAGTTCGGAATCGCAATTGGACATGAAACGGTGACCGCGCCGTTCCAGCGCCCGCCGGCCGTTCCAGTAGTTGGTCAGCTGCCCGTTATGGACCACCGACACGTCGCTGAACGGATAGGCCCAGTAGGG
>JADFVY010000412.1 GCA_015222795.1 Pseudomonadota bacterium
CAAGCATCGCCCCGCGGACCGCGCCTGCCCGGCGGGCCGCCAAGTCCCATCACATGGGTCTTTATCAGCGAGCCTTGGTATTAAGCGCGGGCCGTCACGGCATTCTGCCAAACCTGTCCAGGTTCAACAGCCCCTTGTAGTCGAACACCGGGCAGGTCTTCGGCGAAACCTCGCAATGGCCATGGAACGTGACCCGGCCGTCATAGACCTCGTTGATCTCCGCGCAGAGATTACGGCAGGCATCCAGGGCTGCTTGCGAAAAATCCTCCAACCCATGAACGCAGATAGCGACGGTCCCGGTATTGCGTCCTTTTTGTGCGGCCGGCGTTTTCTCCAGACCCCGGCCAGGCAGCACGGCGCCCTGCTTGTCGATCAGAAAGTGATAGCCCACATTTGAAAACCCCCGCGCCCAATGCCAGTGCCGCACCGTCTCCACCAACTTGTCCCCGGACAGGGAAACATCGTCGCTGGCCGAGCAATGGAGAAACACCCGCTCGACCCGCCGTCGTGGCCGTTCGAAGGTCATGGAGAATCTCCTTCTTCCCGCCCGGTCAGGCGTTTGACTGTATTGGATTCCCATATGCGGATCAGCAGCCAGACAATCGAAAGTCCCGCCGCGACATCGGGCAGCCAGTCGACCCAGGTCGCGCCGGCAACCCCGACGGCCACTGCATCAACGGTGTGTTTGGTCGATTCATGATCGGTCATACCGCCCGCCCCGCGACCTTGCCGGCATTGCCCTGGCCCAGCAGGGCGGCCTTGAGTTCGGGCAGCGTGGTGGCGGCCGCGATCGCCGCGTCGAGTTCGGCCTGGTGGTCGGGCGTCGGCGGGGGCGCGGGGCGCGCATTGAAGGGCGCGATATTGGCGTGGACTTCCGCGCCGGTCAGCGGCGCGCCGATCCACTCGACAAGGCTGTCCAGCGCGGTTTGGTAGTCGCCCGCGCTCCAGGTATCAATGCCGGGCCACGGGTCTCCCTCGACGCCACCGGGCGCGCGGGACACCCTCAGAATCGAGCCGGGGGCGATGAATTCGATAAGTGCTGTCAGGTCCATGGCTGCCTCACGTGAAGTCTATGACAATGAGTTTCCAACGCGCGGTTACGGTCGTTCCCTTTAATGTCTGGGTGGCCGTGTTGGCGTCAACGCCGACGATTGGCTGTACGGTTTGCGCCCCGGTCGCAAGCCCAAGGGCCTCGATATCCATTGCCACAAAGAACGGTGTGTCGTTGGTGGCGCCAACGCCAAAAAAGCTCTCGTAGGTGCCAGCGCCGACGCTGTCTATTCTGAGATAGCCAATGCTGCCGTTGTCATCGTGGTTCGCCCACTTGTGAACCGAGTTGACCGACAGTCCCGTATAATAGGACCGGGTGCCGCCCGACGCATTGTCAAGCCTTCCGGCGAAGACCATCAACAACAAGCCTTTTGTCGGGAGGGCGATGTTCTGCGAGGAACTGCAAAGAATACCGGTCGGCATTATACCTCCACCGGACAGCACTCGATCTGTCGCGTCGGTGAAGTCGTAGACCCGCATCTTCGCGTCGGCGATGTTGACCCAGGCGAGGTCCGTAATCCGCGACCCGTCCGCCGCCGGGTAGCCCGTGGCGTCCATCGCCGGCACGTTGCCGTCGGCGACGCCCGTATTGGCGACAGCCGCCGTGCCCAGCCCCAACTCCGTTCTCGCGTTCGCCGCCGTTGCATCTTGCAGCAGCGCCAACCCTGTTGCACCGGGAGCAAGATTCACCCAGGCCGATTGCGCGTTGTCCCAGATCAGCAAATCGTTGTTCGCCAGGCCGGTAAGCAGGGTATCTATCGCCGTGGAAATATCGCCAACAGCCACCGTTTCCAGGTCGGTCCCGCCCGCATTGTACCGCACCAGCTCTCCCGCGCCCGGTTCGGGAAGCTGCAGGCCCGAAAGACTTGCGGTTTCCGGCAACAGGATGGAGCGCGCGATTTCCTCGGAATGGTTCTGGATCAGCCGGGTGATTTTGTCGAGCCGCTGTTCCACCACGGTAGAGGGAAACGCGCCAGACAGAGGCAGGGAATCGCCCTGCACCTCCGACTGGTAATCCTTGATGGTCAGGGTTTCCCCGGAGGCCGGGGTATAGTCCGTGGGAGAAGTCTTGACCGTCAGCGTTCCCGTCGCGCCGCTTCCCCCGGTCAAGATGTATTGCGTGGCCTCGGTCCAGACGGTTTCCGTTCCCGCCGAATCACGGTGGATTACCCGAAGGTCGCTGTTGTTCCAAAAGATGAAGCTGACCGGAAACGCGGTCGTGGCGCCATCCCCGTTGTAGGTTGCCTTGGTCGTTGTTGTACTCAATGTCATATCGTCTATCCTTTCGCGCCCATGCTGATTGCGCTGGCGACCCCGCCCAGCAAAGTCTGTCCGGCCTGCATATTGGCCGTCGCCTGCGCGGTTTTGCCTTGCTTGATCAGCGCCCCGGCCCGCGCCTGGCCACCCTGGCGAATATGCAGCGCCTCCAGTTCGGCCTCGGCCGCCGCATCCTCCAGCACCATCAGGGGCGAGCCCTCCATGGTCGTGCCCTGGGCCGCCGTCACCGCGCGCTGCCGGCCGAGCAGCATTGCCGACCCCCGCCGCGACACCCGCGCGCGCTCGGCCGGCAGCTTGCGCTCCTGCGCGGCGCCGACGGCCGCCCAGCGTTTCGCGGACTTGCCCGCATTCGCCTGCGACACCGCGCCCAACGCCGCCGTGCCGATCGTTACAGCTGCTGCTGCTACAAATCCCATCTCAGCCTCCCATCAGTTTCGAGTAATATGTTTCAACCGGCTCATAGCCGAACGCCCGGTAAAGCCGCCCGCAGGGGTGGTGAATCTTTTCACCGGCGATTGCCCGCCGCACGCCACGCCGGCTATATTCCTTCTCCACCGCGCGCATCAGGATCATCGCCGCCACCCCGTTTTCATATTCCGGCAGCAGATTCCAGATATCCATCGTGGCGGTCAGGCAGCCCCGGTAATGCAGCCCCGGCGCGACAATGGCGATCCAGTAGCCCACCAGCCGTCCCCGGTCGCGCAGGGTCACGCACATCAGCTCTCCCGCCGCTTCCAGGCATGCATAGACGTCGTACCGCATATCCAGCGGAATACTGTCCCTGTCCATCGCCAGCTTTTCCCAATGCAGGGGGAACAGGGGCTTCAACTCCGCCAGCCGTTCGCCGAATGATTCCACCTGGGCGGTAATCATGTGCGGATATCCACGACCATGTGAATCCGGTCGCCGGCCGAGTTGTTGACCACCTCATGGGTCTGCGCATTATCGAACCACCAGACCTCGCCCGACGCCATGCTCACCTGTTCTCCTCCGGCGCGGAACACGCATCCCGGCAGACCCTGCAGCGATATATGATAGCGGTCGTAATAGGCCGCGTGGTCGCCCTCGTCCGCATGCGGATAAATCCGCCCACCCGGCCGCAGCCTGGTAATCAGGACCCGGCCCAGGCGCACTCCCTCCACCCGGCGCATCAGGTCGAAAATAATTGGCCGTGCATGGGGCAGTGCCGCGAAGGCCGGGTATTCGACGCTCTCATGTTCGTCGAATACCGCATTCAGGTTTTCCAGCGCATCGAAGCGCAGCCAGATATCCTCCGCCTCGCCATGCACCGTCCCCGGATAGGTCGTGCGCAGGCTATTGGCGTTCCACAGCCCCGACTGCCGCGCCACCGCATGGCGCAACGGCATGACGTCCAGTTCCTGGGCGATAAGGTCGAAATTTCTCATGGAATGATTGACTCCCTTGAAATCCATGTTGCCGTGGAGGTGGTTTGGCTATTCAGGTGGTGGCCGGTTTACTCGACTTACAGTTGCCCGGCTGGTAATCCGCGACCAAAGGCGTAAGGAGTCCGTGCGTTGCCTGGAGTTGTTTCATATCCCGCGCTGGGCATATATCCCACTCACCTATGTACACGGAAGGAGCGGTATGATATGACTCAGTTAAACCGTGAAAGGGGATCTGGGGTATGTCGATGGTTAAATACTGGCAAATGGTACTTGG
>JADFVY010000413.1 GCA_015222795.1 Pseudomonadota bacterium
CGGTATTTACGTGTAGGTCTAAAATACAATCCTGACCCGAACGCGGCTACAGGAACTTCTTTTTCGGTTGACGTTAGCGATTCGGATTATGAGGAATTTTGGTCGGACGAGCTTCAAATTTTTCACAATCCGAATGCGAAAATTCCGTTACCGCCGGAATGGTTTGGTGGAATTACGCAACACTTCTTCCAAGATGGTGATCTGCACTCTTTTACGCCGGAAGGTCACGTATTGTCGTCTTATACGGTGGTGCTGAAAATTACAAACAGCGATTAGTAATAACAACTAATGCCCACCGTGGGAATTCCCGGGGGAATTCTGCGGACAGGAACGGGGTCAGATTTTAGGAGGCAGGATCGGCGAAATGGCCGAACGCATCCACGCCCTCGCCCTGACGACCAAGGCGCCGGCGGAGATTTAGGGAGGCGGGTCGCGGCGGAAGAACGGGACCAGGAAAACCAGGCAGGCGACGAGGAATACCACCGCGCCGGCCAGGGCCCACGGGTCGCCGCTCTTTAGGGCCGATACCATGAAACCCAGGGCGGATACTATGAACAGCAGCCATCCGATCAGGTTGAATGTTTCGTTGCGCATGGTTCTCCGGCCTCTTCTATTCCCCCGTATAAAACTCCGGGAAATGATCCTTCACCACCGGGCCGTCGGTTGACAGCGCGTGGCAACTGTCGAGATGGCCCGGTTTCTTGCCCGGATCGACCTGGTTGGTCTTGCGCACGCGGGTCTGGTAGGCGACCGTGGCCATCGGGCCCAGCAATTCGAACAGATGGGTGCAGCCATGCACCCCGCCGACCCGTTGGCGCGCCTCGCGCGTCCAACCCGGGCCGATGGTCAGGCCGACCAGCTTCTCGAAATCCGGCGTGACGTCACCGCAGATCCCGAAGGGGCTGTAATCGGTCGAGGCCTCGGCGCCGTGGATAGTAAGCCCGTCATCGACCGTCAGGCGGATCCACATGTCGTGGATCGGCTCGCCCGCCTCGATCGTGCCGCGGTCGCGGTTGGGGAAGCTGTATGTCTTGGTGTCGGTCAGGTGGGCCTCGATATCCCACATCCCGTCGTCGCGGCTATAGCCCCGCATGATTATGTCGCGGCTGTGCATATGTTTGCGCGGCGCTGGCGGCGATAATGGCATGAAACCCCTCTTGACCTGATTCGGCTCGGTTTTCGTGGCCAGATGAATATGGCGGGCAGGCATGCCCGGTCAAGCCCGCGGGTCCGGGTGCGGCGAACTTCACCGTGTCCCCGACGGCGTATCTCAACTATAGTGGTATGAAAGGAATAAGGCAGGAGGCAATAATGAAGGTGAAATTGCTGGCCGGCACCGGGATTGTCGGCATGATGGCGTTATCCGGCGGCGCCCATGCGGGTGGTGTCGCGCCGGTGTGGCATTTGTCGGGAAACGCGAATTTTCAGGCCTACTGGATCGACCAGGAGGCGGTGGGGCTGATTTCCGGCGGATTTTCGTCGGATTTTTTTTACTGGTCGCCCACGACGTCGGTTAGCGCGGTCAATCTTGGCGGACCCCAGGAGCACGACTGGTACTTCGGCGTTGACGAGGCTGAACTGGAACTCGAAGTTTCGGGCTCGTCGGACAACGGCCTGAACTACGGTTTCAAGATCGGCATCAACGCAAACACCACCGACGAAGCCGTGGCCGACGAAGTCAGGCTGGAGCTGTACGGCCGCTGGGGTACGCTGCAGCTTGGCGACGAGGACGGCGCCGATAATGTCATGAATTACGGCGGCGAGACGTTGCTGGGCGGGGCCGGCGGATACGATGGCGACCATAACGACTATCTGTTCCGGGCCGGCTGGGCGTTCTTCGGATATTTCAGCAGCAGCAACGCGCCCGCCTTCCCGCTGCTTGCCGGCGACAGCGGGGACGCCACGAAGATCACCTACTACACACCGCGGCTGGGCGGCTTTCAACTCGGCGGCAGCTATACCCCTACCATTAACAGTGGCGACAACTTCAAGGCCGACACGGCTGTTACGGACCATTACGGCGTCGGTCTGAATTTCGACCGGTCCTTCGGGAATTTCCGCATGCGCGCCAGCGCCGTCTATGCGGCGGCCGAGGTCGATGTCGTGTTCGGGCCCGACTTCACCGAACTGGAGGATATCGCCGCGTGGTCGGTGGGCGCCATATTTGGATGGGGTCCGGTCTCGATCGGCGGCGGTTACGCCGACAATGGCGAATCCGGCCGCCTGGCCGGCGGATACGGGGATCTATACGAGACGCACAGCACCTATTGGAACGCCGCGGCCGCGCTGGAACTTGGCCGGTTTTACCTGTCCGCCGGGTATTTCGAGTCCGTGTTCGGCTGGTCCGACACGGATCCGGAAAGCGTCTACAAACATACCACGGTAACCGCCGACTACAGCCTGGCCCCCGGGTTGGCGCTATATGGCGAAGTGGACTGGATCGAAGACGCCGTGTGGGGCGATTCTCTGGTCAACGAGACCACCGCCGTAATCCTCGGCGCGCAAGTCAGCTTTTGATCCGCGCCCGCTATTTCGCTTCTTCGCGCTCCGCGGCGGCTATTTCGCTTCTTCGCGCTCCGCGGCGACGGCGGCGGCGACCGCGGCGGGTGGGGTGACGCGGATCGAGGTTAGCTGGTTGCGCACCCGGCGCAGCACCTCGAAGCGGAAGCCGTGGAAGCTGAAGGTCTGGCCCTTTTCCGGGATCAGCCGTGACTCGTGCATGACCAGGCCGGCGATGGTGGCGGCCTCTTCGTCCGGCAGGTTCCAGTCGAACTGGCGGTTTAGATCGCGGATCGTTACCGTGCCGTCGACGATATAACCGCCATCTGATTGCGGGGTCACGCCGCTTACCGGGGTGTCGTGCTCGTCCTCGATCTCGCCGACGATCTCCTCCAGGATATCCTCCAGCGTCACGATGCCCATCAGCGAGCCGTACTCGTCCACCACCACGGCGAAATGCTCGCGGCGGCCGCGGAAGGCCTGAAGCTGGTCCAGCAGGCTGGTGGTGTCGGGGACGAACCAGGGCGCCGACGGCAGTTGGTCGAAATCGATCTTGGTCTCGTCGCCCTCGTGCCGGCGCAGCTCGCGCAGCAACTCCCTGGTGTGCAGCACGCCGACCACATTGTCGTGGTTGTCGCGATAGACCGGGATGCGGGTGAACTGGCTGTCGAGAACCTGATCGACGATCGAGTCCGGCTTGTCGCCAAGGTCGATCATCGACACTTTCTTGCGGTGGGTCATGATCTCGCCCACCTCTACCTCGTCGAGGTCGAGGATCGAGCGCATCATCTGGCGCTCGTGGCGGGTTTCCGGCTCCAGGCCCTCATGCAGGTCGATGGCGCCGCGCAGTTCCTCCTCGGCCTGTTCGCGGCCCAGCTCGGCCCCCAGCACAATGCCAAAGGGCCTCAGCGTGGTCCGCACGACCAAATAAATGGCGTGGGTGACGGGGGCCAGAACCGCGACCAGGATGCGCACGGCCGGGGCCACCCGCAGCGACATGTTGTCGGCATGGCTCAAGGCCCAGGTCTTCGGCAACACCTCGGCGAACACCAGCACCAGGAAGGTCATGCCCAAAGTGGCGTAGACCACGCCGGCCTCGCCGAAAATTCCCATCAGCATGCTGGTCGCCAGCGCCGAGGCCAGGATGTTGACCAGATTATTGCCCAGCAGGATACCACCGATCAGCCGCTCGTTACGGCCAAGTAGCGCCAGCACGATGGCGGCGCGGCGGTCCCCCTGTTTTGCCAGCGAATGCATGCGCGCCCGCGATGCCGCGGTCAGCGCGGTCTCCGAACCCGAGAAAAATCCGGACAATACCAGGAGAACCAGTATGATCCCCGATGTGATAAGTAACTCCGGCATCATGCCGCTACCGCTCCTTCCATGAATGCGGTCAGTTCTCCGTCCGGTACGTCGCGGGTGGCGAAGGCCTCGCCGATGCCGCGCGTCAGGATGAAGGTCAGTTGACCGCCTGTTACTTTCTTATCCTTGGCCATATGGCCGATAAGCCGCTTTGGGCTCCATACGATGGAGTTGGTGAAATTCGTGCCGGTGGGCAGGCCGACCGCGGCCAGATGGCGGCGTACCCGCGCCGCGTCCCCGGTGGGGCACAACCCCATGCGCACCGACAAGTCGAATGCCATTACCATGCCGATCGCCACTGCCTCGCCATGTAAAAGCGTGTTGCTCATGCCGGTTTCGGCCTCCAGCGCATGGCCGAAGGTGTGGCCCAGATTCAGCAGCGCCCGGACGCCATGTTCCCTTTCGTCCGCGGCGACGATCGCGGCCTTGGCCTTGCAACTGGCGACCACCGCATGGCGGATCTTCGCCGGGTCGCCGTCGATCAGGTCGGCGCCATGGCCTTCCAGCCAGGCGAAGAAGGCTTCATCGGCGATCAGGCCATATTTCACCACCTCGGCATAACCGGCCAGCATATCGCGGCGCGGCAGTGTTCTCAGCACGCGGCTGTCGGCTAGCACCAGGCGCGGTTGGTGGAAGGCGCCGATCAGGTTCTTGCCATGCGGGGAATTGACACCGGTCTTGCCGCCGACCGAGCTATCGACCTGCGCCAGCAAGGTCGTTGGCGCCTGGATAAAATCGATACCGCGCAATGCGCACGCCGCGGCAAATCCGGTGATATCGCCGATCACCCCGCCGCCCAGCGCCACCAGGCTGGTGTTCCGGTCGATGCCGCGGCCCAGGATCTCGTTCAACAGTTTCTCGAAATGAGCCGTATCCTTGGTCTGCTCGCCGGCCGGCAGCAGGATGGCGTCGGCCGCGATTTCCGCATTCGCCAGCGAGCGCATCAGCGCATCAAGATGCAGCGGCGCCACATGGTCGTCCGTGACCACGATAACCCGCGGGCTCCGCAGTATCGGCGCCATGGTCTTGCCGGCCTCTGCCAGAACGTCGTCGCCGACGACGATGTCGTAGCTGCGCGGCCCCAGATCGACGCGGACCGTTTCATGACTGCTCACTCGGACTCTCCTCGTTCCAGATATTCCCGCACCGCCGCCAGCGCCTTGTTGACCATGTTGCCGATCGGGCCCTCGCCGCTGTCTACCACGATCTCGGCCTCGGCGTAGACGGGATAGCGTTTCTCCATAAGCGCCGCCAGCGTGCCTTTCGGGTCGGCTGTTTTCAACAGCGGCCGGTGGCTGCGCCGGCTGACCCGTTCGAACAACACCTCCAGATCCGCGCGCAGCCAGAGCGATATGGCCTTTCTCTTTATCAACGCCCTGGTGTCGGGATCCATGAAGGCGCCGCCGCCGGTGGCCAGAACATGGACCGGCTCGGTATCCAGCAGCCGCGCCACGACGCGGCGTTCGCCATCGCGAAACCTCTCTTCGCCCTCGCGCGCGAAGATTTCGCTGACGGTACAGCCGGCGGCCTTCTCGATTTCAGTGTCCGCATCAATGAACGGGATGTCCAGCCGCGATGCCACGCGGCGCCCGACCGCCGATTTTCCGGCGCCCATCAGTCCCACAAGCACAAGGGGTTTTGGCAAGATAAGTGCCTTCGTTTTCACCATAGTCGCGCTTTTCCCCCCGCGGCCGTTGCGGCGCGCCCTGTAGATAATTACACTGCCGCAGGATTGCCATAGTAGAAGGCTAGCGTAAACCCCGAACCGCCGGAAAGCTGCCTTGATACCAATACACCAGTATCGTTGATTTATAGCCTCGGAACAGGACCGGATGAACAAATACGCACAGATCGGTATTCTCCTATTAGCGCTTCTTCTTGTCGGCGGGTTTATTGCGCTTGGGTTCTGGGACGTGCCCGCGCCGACGAACACGATAGAGACGGAACTTGATGGCTCGCGTTTCCCTCGCTGATCGGGGCTTGGCACTGGCCCTCGCGCTTTCGCTGGCTTTTGCCGTCGGCCCGGCCTTTTCTCAGGAACCGGCGGACGGCAGTCCGCTCCCCCTGACACCCGAGAACGCGCCGGCGGCGCTGGACGCGCCGCCGCCCACCCTGCCCGGCGAACCGGTCTATACCGCGCCCGTCGAGGATGAGGGAGATTTCGGCATCGAGGTCGGCGAGTTGGAGGAACTGGACCCGGATTCCGGTGGCATCCTCGACGCGTCGATGGGCGGCCTGGGGGTGGTTATGTGGGCCGGCACGGAACGCGCGGACCTGCTGCGCCTGCTGCCGCAACTCCCCGCCAGCTATGATTCGCCGACGCTTTACGACCTGGCTCGGCGTCTTCTGCTTTCCACGGCGGTCGCGCCCGCGCGCGCCGAAAACGGGCCCGAGACCAGCCTGATTGGCTTGCGTATCGAACGGTTGGCCGCGATGGGGCTGGTCGGCGCCGTCGCCGAAATGATGCTCATTGCCCCTCCGCCGGAAACCGACGGCGTCCTGTCGCGGCTGCATGTGGATAACCGGCTGCTTGTGAACGACAACGAGGGCGCCTGCCAGGGCGCGGCGGCGGGCGCGGCGGTGCTGGATGGGATATACCGCGATCAGCTCACGATATTCTGTAATGTGCTGGCCGGTGACAGTGAAGCGGCGACCTTCAGCGCGAACCTGCTGCGCGAGGGCGGTGACCTGGAGGATCCTGTATTCTTCAGCCTCGCCGACGCGCTGACGGCCGGCACCCGGCCGAAGGTGAAAAGCCTGCCCGCCCCGACGCCGCTGCATCTGGCGATGGCCGTGGCGGCCGAGGCGAAACTGCCCTCGGACGTGCTGGAAACCGGATCGTCGTTGATGTTGCGGGCGCTGGCGGACAGCTCGCTGGTTTCGGATTCCGTGCAGTTGGCCGCGGCCGAGCGGGCGGCAATGGCCGGCGCGGTTGGATCCGGAAGCCTGTCCGAACGCTATGCCGCGCTGGAGTTCAGCGACAAGGAACTGGACAACGCGTTCAGCATCGCCGAGGGCGATTACAGCCCCCGTAACCGGGCGCTTCTCTATCAGGCTGCAAAACGCAGGAAGCTTCCCGTGGCGCGGGGCGCGGCTATTCAGAAGGCCTGGCAGCTCGCGGCGGCGGATGGAACCTACCGGTTAAGCGTTGGCGTATACCAGCCGGAACTGGAGGCGTTGCAACCGGGCGCCGAACTGGCCTGGTTCGCGCCAGAAATGGCGCGCGCCCTGTTCCTGCTGAACCAGCCCGACCGGGCTTTCGCCTGGGCCGCGACAGCGCAGCGTTTCGCCAAGGAAGCGGAGGAAAAGCATGTCGCCGCCTTGCTGTGGCCTCTGACGGCACTCGCGGAAGGCTCATCCACCGGTTCGGGTCATGGGCGCTGGCTTTCGGCCATGGCGGAAGTGAACGCCACCGACGCGGCCATGCGTGCGGGCTTTGCCTACAGCCTGTTCGAGGCCATGGGCGAGCGCATCTCCGACGATCGCTGGTCCGCCCTGCTGGAAGGCGGCGCCCGCGCCGACGTTCTGGCTCCCGACCCTGCCTATATGCGGGCTTTCCGCAAGGCGGCCTCGGCTGGGCGGCGTGGCGAGACGGTGCTGCTGGCGATCCTGATTCTGGGCGGCGGCAGCCTGGCGGACAGTGGCTCGGCGCTGCTGTCGGAAATTATTATCGGGTTGCGCAAGGTCGGACTCGAGAACGAGGCCCGGCAACTGGCGATCGAGGCGGCGCTGGCCGGGGGACTTTAATGACGGTCGCCGACAGCGAGAGCTTCCTTGAAATGCTCTCTGCCGAGCGCGGCGCGGCGGCCAATACGCTGGACTCCTACCGGCGCGATCTCAACGATTATATGGGTCATCTGGCGGCGCGTGGAACAACGGGCCGCGAGGCCGGGCCTGAGGATATTCGAGGCTGGCTAGAGGCCATGTCGAAGGCCGGCATGGCGGCCAGCACGGCGGCGCGGCGGTTGTCGGCGATCCGCCAGTTCCACAAGTTTCTCTATACCGAAGGCTGGCGCGCGGACGACCCGACAGCGACGATCGACAGCCCGCGCCAGGGCCGGACCCTGCCGAAGATCTTAAGTGAGGATGAGGTCTCCCTCATGCTGGAGGTCGCGCGCGTCGACGAGGCGTCATCGGGACTGCGCATGACGGCGCTGCTGGAAATGCTCTACGCCACCGGCATGCGGGTTTCCGAACTGGTGCAATTACCCCTATCGGCGGTGGCGCGCGACCAGGATTTCATCGTCGTGCGCGGCAAGGGCGGCAAGGAGAGGCTGGTCCCGCTGACGGGCAAGGCGCGCGAGACGATCGCCGCTTACAAGGCGGTGCGCAACAGCTTCATTCCTCGTGGCGCAGAGTCGAAATGGCTGTTCCCGTCGAGCGGCAAGGAGGGCCACCTGACACGCCAGCGTTTCGGACAGATGTTAAAGGAACTGGCGATCCTGTCGGGGATTTCGCCATCGAAGGTCAGTCCGCATGTGCTGCGCCATGCCTTCGCCAGCCACCTGCTGGCCCATGGCGCCGACCTGCGCGTCGTGCAGCAGTTGCTGGGCCATTCCGACATATCGACAACCCAGATCTACACCCACGTCCTGAACGAGCGCCTGGTCCGCCTGGTGGGCGAAAAACACCCCTTGGCGCGGAAATAGCGGGATAGATGGCGAAGTTTCACGTGACCACCACTTTCTGGATCGAGAGCAAGCAGTGGTTTGTGTTGGCTGGCTCGATTGTCGAGGGTGTTATTCGTCCGGGCATGATGGTTAACATCCCGCTTAACGGATCGGTTTCCCTGAGCGAGCCGGTCGATAGCATTGAATTTGCGCGGCGAGAGGGTGGCGAGGACGTTTGTCTTTGTCTCGTTTATGACGACCCGGAAGTGCTGTCCGTATGGCAGGCCATGGACATCTGTGATGAGGTGTTGGAAATATCGCCGAAAGAAATTGACTGACCCGGCTACACCCACTGGCGTGGATATAGCCGGCCAACCGCCGCCTCCAGATGACCCGCTCAGGTCTCTTCCAGATGGGCCTCGTGTTCCTCGGGTGCATCCAATCGCCAGCCCTGGCGGTGGCGACTGAACAGCAGCCACAAGCCTGTTGCGATCAGCACTCCGCCGACGGCCGGCCGCGCCATGCCGCCCATCATGAACAACGGGGGCGCCAGCGCCAGGCATAGTGCGGGAAGGAATCCCAGCGTCCAGGATTCGCGGCTGCGGGCCTCCTGGTACCAGGGGAATATTATCGAAAACAACCCGATGGTCAGAAAGAACAGCGACCAGGGCCGCGTCAGAAACAGCGTCAGGTCGTCACTAATGGACAGTGCACGCGACAGGTTGACCTCGGCAATTTTGCCCAGCACCACGCCCAGAATCATCGGCGCAAGCGGGAAGCCGAGCTGGCGCAAGAAATAACCCAGCAGACCGAACCAGAACAGCGTCCAGATATCGAAGGTCACATTATGGAGTGCGAATACACCGATGGCACAATAGGCCAGGATCACGCCGGCCAGCATGTACATGGGGATTCGCGTGACCATCAGGAAAGCCCTGAGTGCGATGGCCTGGACACCAAGCATCATGAAATTCGCCAGGAAGAACGCCAGGAAGATGCTATAGGCCAGCACCGGCTGGTCGCCGATGAATGAGGGGCTTGGGACCACGTCATGGATCAGCAGCGCGCCCAGCATGACGGCGGTGACGATGTCGCCGGGGATGCCCAACGCCATCATGGTTATCAGCGCGCCGCCGGCGGTGGCGTTATTGGCGGATTCTGAGGCAACGATACCTTCCGCGCAGCCGGTCCCGAATTCCTGCGGTTTCTTCGACGCCTTCTTGGCCTGGTCATAGGCCAGGATATTGGAAATCGAACCGCCGGCCGCCGGCAGGATGCCGGTGAACACACCGATCAGCGACGAGCGAATCAGGTTGATCCAGTTGCCGGCGATGGCCCGGATGGCTGCCAGATGTTCCACCCGCACGGCCTTGGCGCTCTTCTCCATCAGCGGCTTGCGGGCCGCCTTGGTGTCCTGCACATCGCTCATCAACTGGCTGAAGGCGAACAGCCCGACAAGCACCGGCAGGAAGGCGAAGCCCTGCTTCAGGGATTCTGTGCCGAAATTGAAACGCGCGACGCCGTTGATGTCGTCTTCGCCGATGGTCGCGACCAGCAGTCCCAAGGCACCCGCGATCAGTCCCTTGACGAGTTTCTCACCGGCCAGGCTGGCTGTGATGGTCAGCGCGAACAAAACCAGCGAAAAATAGTCCCACGGCCCGAACTCTAGCCCGATCCGGGCCAATTGCGGGGCCAGCGTCATCAACAAAACGGCGCTGAAAATACCGCCAAAAAAGGACGACCAGACACCGATGCCGAGCGCCAGCCCGGGCCTGCCCTTGCGCGCCATGGGGAAGCCGTCAAAGGTTGTGGCGACTGAGGATGGCGTGCCGGGAATGCCGGTCAGGACGCCGGACATCAACCCGCCGGAAAGGCCGCCGACGAACACGCCGATCATGGTCGACAGCCCCTCGACAGTTGAGAGCCCGAAAGTGAACGGCAGGGTGAGCACTACCGCCATGGTGATGGTGAAGCCGGGAATAGCGCCCGCTACCAGGCCGGACAACACGCCCAGCGCCATCAACAGCAGAATCTTGATCTGAACGACTTCGCCAAAAGCCCCAATGATGTTTTCTATGAGCATTGCCGCCCCTACCAGATTGAAAGGACCTCGCCCTCGGGCAGAATGACCCGCAGCGCGAAGGTAAAGATGGACCACATGGCGCCGACCGATACGACAGCGACGATGGCATGGATTGCCAGTTGCCGCGGCGTCCGCTCGCCCAGCACGCTAAGCGCCAGGAACACGAAGGCGGCGCCGCCCAGCAGCATGCCCAGGAAATCGAGGGTAAGGAGGAATCCCAGGAATAGCCCATAACACAGGATGGCGTTGCGGTAGCGGGCAAGGAACCCGGTTTTGTGCGTTGTCGCCTCGCCCGGACCCGCGCGGACCGACTGGAAAAAATAGATCGACGACAGCACAAAAAGCACGGCGAGGACCAGGCGCGGCCATACCTCCGCCCCGATGGTTCCGTAGTTCGTCTCTTTGATCTGGAAGCTGGCGGCGTAGAAAATGCCGCAAAGCAGCAGTAAAAATACCGCAACGACGGTATCGCGGTTGATGGCGCTCACCATCTCTCTCCTCGATCTAGATTTGAGCCGATATGGCCGGCCCAGGCCCTTGCAGCCCTGGGCCGGCCAATCAGCATGCGATCAGCCCTTATACATGCCAATCTTGATGGCGATCTTCTTCCAGTGGTCGAAGGTCTTTTCGAAGTAAGCGCGGTAATCGTCGCCGGCGACGAACGGCATCAAACTACCCTTCGCCTTCATTGCAGCCTGCACCTCCGGGTCGTTGGCGACCTTGGTGAAGATAGCGACGTAATGATCGATCACTTCCTTGGACGCGCCCTTCGGCAGCATGACGCCGCGATCGGTGCCCATTACCAGGTCGTAGCCCTGCTCCTTGACCGTCATCATACCCGGAACGTCCGGGTTGCGTTCCGCCGTGGTGATGCCCAGCGCCTTCAACTCGTTGGTCTGTATGTATTTTTTGGCCGAGGCCAGGTTTATTTCGCCGATATGGATGTTGTTGGCCAATAGCGCGGTCATGCGCTCGCGCGTGCCGTCATAGGAAATATGCTTGAACTTGACGCCCGCGGCATCTTCCAGAAGCAGCATGGCGAAATGACTGGTGGAACCCAGCGTGCCGCCGGCCAGAACCTTGCCCGGATTAGCCTTGGCATAATCCACCAGGCCCTTCAGGTCGCTGTAGGGAACCTCGGCATTGGCGCCGTAGATGGTCGGCGTGCGGGTCATCAGGGCCACCGGCTCGAAGGCGTCCCAGGTGAAGTCCACGCGGCCGGTCAGGAAGCTGCTGAGGGCGCTCTGATGGATGGCGAACAGGGTGCAGCCGTCGGCTTTGGCTTTCACGGCCTCTTTTGCACCCTTGTTGCCGCCCTGGCCGCCCATGTTGACCACCTGGATCTGAGGGTCGGCGCCATGCTTGTTTGCCGATTCGACCAGAATGCGGAAAATGACGTCGGTGCCGCCGCCCGCGCCCCAGGGCACGATCAGCTTGGCCGTGCCGCAGGGGATTTCCGCTTTTGCCGGGGTGGCCGCCGTGATCGCCAGCGCTGCCGCGGCGGTGATGCCGATAAAGGTTTTACGTATCATCTCTCTGTCTCCTGAGATTGGTATGATTGAATGCGGCGGACACCGTTCCCGGCCGGTTGGTGCGCGGCCCTGATATGTATCTGCCTAGAGAATAGTCAAAATCGCAGTCGGGCTTGATCTGCGATGCGAGACCAGCCTAGCCTATGCGCATCCTGTTTGCCAACCGTGGTATACCAAGAAATAACAGAAAGAATTTCAGCGACATGACAAATTCACTTTCCGTCGCCATCGGCGGCCTTGGCGCGATCGGCATGGCCGTTGCGCGCAGGCTGGACGATGGCGTCGAGGGGCTTCATCTGGCCGCCGTATCGGCGCGCGACCGCGAGGCCGCCGCCTTCCGCATGCAGAATTTTCGCAAGCCCGCCCCCGTTGTCTCCGCAGGCGAACTCGCGGCGCATGGCGATATCGTCGTCGAATGCGCTCCGGCGGCCGTTTTTGCGGAAATTGCGGAACCAGCGTTGAAGGCCGGCCGCATTTTCATGCCGCTGAGCATAGGCCAGTTGCTGGAACATCCCGACTACGAGGATCTGGCGCGCGCAAATGGTGGGCGTATCATCGCGCCGACCGGGGCGCTGCTGGGCTTGGACGCCGTGCGCGCGGCGGCCGAGGGGGCCATCGAATCGGTCACCATGGTCACGCGCAAGCCGCCGGGTGGCCTGGCAGGCGCGCCTTATCTGGAACAGCAGGGTATTTCCGTGGAAGGGCTGAGCGAGCCGCTAAAAATCTTCGACGGGACCGCCCGCGAGGCCGCCCGGGGCTTTCCGGCCAACGTCAATGTCGCCGCAGCGTTGAGCCTGGCCGGCATCGGCCCCGACCGCACCCGCGTTGAAATCTGGGCCGACCCGACGGTGACCCGCAATACCCATGTCATCAAGGTCGAGGCCGACAGCACGCGCTTCGAGATGAAGATCGAGGGCGTCCCGTCGCCGGAAAACCCCCGCACCGGCAAACTGACCCCGCTCAGCGTAATCGCCACCTTGCGCGGGCTGGTTTCGCCGATGCGGGTCGGAAGCTAATGGCGTGCCGAGTCTGTTGACTTTCCGATCTGGGCAAGGCATGTTGCACTGCAACATAAACGGATATATCTCCCCGCAAGCGTAGAGGACAGGCATGAGCTTCACCATCGTCGAGCAGGCGCCCGCGCGCATGAACCGCAGCGAGCTTGCCGTTCCCGGTAGCCGCGTTGAGCTGTTTGAAAAGGCGGCGAAATCGGCCGCCGACGTGATTTTTCTCGATCTCGAAGACGCGGTGGCGCCGGACGCCAAGGAACAGGCCCGCAAGAACATTATCGAGGCGCTGAACGAGGTCGATTTCGGCAAGAAAACCATCTCGCTGCGCATCAACGGGCTCGACAGTCACTACATGTACCGCGACGTGGTCGATGTGCTGGAACAGGGTGGCGAGCGGCTGGACCTGATCATGATCCCCAAGGCCGGCACGGCCGCCGACATCTATGCGCTGGACATGCTGGTGACCCAGATCGAGACGGCGACGGGCCGCCGCAAACGCATCGGTTTCGAGATGATCATCGAGACCGCCCTGGGCATGCAAAACGTGGAAGAGATCTCCGTCGCCAGCCCGCGTAA
>JADFVY010000414.1 GCA_015222795.1 Pseudomonadota bacterium
AGTTGGGCGTTGCGGCCGGGACGGACGACATCACCAATCTGCGCCATGTTCGCCCCAGCGCCGACAAACGCGCCGCCGAGGAAATTGCCAACCGTGAGCGCTGTGAGGACTTCGATAAATTCAAACCGTTGTTCGAGCAGGTTCAGCAGGAGCTTGATTCGGGTGACCGGAACACTCGTAAATTCGAGTTGAAGGCCGAGATTCGCCCCGGTAGTTTTTTCATCGTCGGCGGGCAGAAAGCCTATGTCGCCGACATGGACGAGATTTACACCAACGCGCAGGGACGCACGGATGCGCGGCTGCGAGTCATTTTCGATAATGGCACCGAAAGCAGCATGCTCATGCGTTCGCTGCAACGCGCCCTGAACAAGGACGACGCGGGCAGGCGGATCACCGACCCTGTTGCCGGGCCTCTGTTTTCCGATGCACAGACCGAGGAAGACCAGGCGAGCGGGACGATCTATGTGTTGCGCAGTAAATCCGACCATCCAATGGTGGCGGGGAATCGAGAGCTGGTTCACAAGATCGGCGTAACAAACATGAATGTTAAGCAACGCATTGCGGGCGCAAGGCTCCAGCCGACGTTCCTGATGGCGGATGTCGAAGTGGTCGCCACCTACGAACTCTACAACGTCAATCGCAGCAAACTTGAAAACCTGATCCATCGCATCTTTGATGCCGCCAGACTCAACATCGAGATCATGGACCGGTTCGGGAATCCGATAGTGCCGAGGGAATGGTTTCTGGTCCCGCTGGCCGCCATCGATGATGCTGTTGAGAAAATCACGGACGGAACCATCAGCGATTATTTTTACGACATAGAGAAAGCCAGCCTGGTTTCGCGATAGGGCGGGCCTTTATCCGTGTCCGGCATCGGGCGGCGCCAATGCCCCTGTTATATATAAATCATATGGAAACCCGCTTTTCCATATGCACAATCTATCGGCCGGGCCTGGCGGGCGATGCCGGTGGCTGTGTCTCTGGCTTGCCATTTTGCGCCCTCCCGCACCATTTCGGGGTGCTTTTACGGGGCCGGATTGCGCTTCGTATATGCCTCATATGTCACTCAAATGGGCATCGAATCATACAAAATCCGCCGAAACCGCCGCTGTCCGGGATTTGGGCGACGATAAAGGCGCGAAAGTTGCTATTTTATATTCTTTTTTTCGGGCGGGTTGTCAGAGACCCAGTATGACGCTGGTGGTGACCGCGAGCTGGAACAGGATTTCGGCCAGGGCCTTGCCGAGCTGGAGGTTCTTTACGTTGGGTTCGGGCAGCACCATGATCTCGTCGCCGGGGCGGGGCGCGGTGGCGCCGAAGCCGCCGACGCCGACCTTGTCGATCTCGCCATTGGCGCGGCGCAGCAGCACGTCGCCGGTGTCCGCGGTACGGGTGAAACCGCCGGCCTTGGTGATGTAGTCCTCGACCCCCGCATCGGCGCGCCAGGCCACGGCGGTGGGGAACATGACCTCGCCGGCGACCGTCACCAGGTTGCTTTTGGCCGGGATGAAAATGATGTCGCCGTCGTCCAGATAGAGCTCGCGGGTCGATACGGAATCGCCCAGAACCACCAGCCCCTGCGGCTCGAGCAGGCGGGCGCGCTGGATGAAGCCCTGGATCAGCTCGGCCTCCTTCAGGCGCAGCGCCGCCTCCTCGTCGGTGCGCGACCGCGAGGCCCAGACCTCATGCTCCAGGCGGTCCAGCGACTGATGCAGCAGCGCGCGCTGGCGCTCCTTGACGCTCTTGCGGAACAGCTGGATCGAGGCCAGGTCGGAGCGCTCGTTCAGCGACAGCTGGTCAATGATATCGCCGAGCCGGCTGTTCGGTGGAACCGCGAATTCCTGGACGCCCTCATGCTCGCCGCTGACCGCCACGACGATGGTCTGGGGGCGATCCTCGGGGATGATTGTGACGCGGTCGCCGGGTTTCAGCACCACCGGGTCGAGCGCGATCAGCGGCAGGAACTCGGCCGTGGTCTCGCCCGCATTGTTGCGGCGCACCCGGAAATGGGTGGCCTCGGGCCGGGGCGAGGCCCAGCCGATGACCTGTTTCGCGGTGATCGTATCGCCGGTGAATTCGAAGCGCGCCGCGTTGTTGACCGCCCCCGAGACGCTGACGCTGTTGGCGATCGGGCCGACATGGACGCTGTCGCCGTCGGCGAACTGGATCGGCGGCAGGATCCCCTTGAGCAGGAAATCGTAGAGGTTCACCTTGTGCCGCAACGGGGCGCCGCGCTGCACCCGCACATCAATGAAGCTGCCGCGATTCGGATCGATGCCGCCGGCGCGGTCGAGGAAATAGAGCACCGAATCCGACGACAGGCCGCGATACATGCCGGGCCGCCGCACGAAGCCCGAGACCAGCACGCTGACCGGCTGGGCGCTTTCCAGATTGGCGTAGATGCCGACCTGCTGGCGATAGACCTGGCGCACCCGGCCCTCGACCACGGCGGTCAGGCGGTCGTTGCGAATGCCGGCCACGCGCACCGGCCCGATCCGCGGCAGGAAGATATTGCCCTGGGCATCGACGCTCAGCAGTTCATTGAACTCCACCGCGCCCCATAGCTGCACCCGCAGTTGGTCGCCGATCATGATCTGGTAGTCGGGGTTGAAGCCGCTGAAGGGCTGGGCCGAGAAGGCGCCGGTGAAAATGCGCCCGCCGAAAACCGGCGGCTGGTCACCGTTGGCCAGGGTCTCGGGCGTGACGGCGTCGGGGCCGGGCGAGCGCACCGCATCCTCGCGCGGGGCCTCGTCGGTATCCGCCGGTTTGTCCTGAGCCAGCGCCGCCGTCCCGGCGAGCAAGGTCAGAGTCGCCGTCCCGGTCAGCAGGGCCAGAGTCGCCGTCCCGGCCAGCAGGCCCAGCGGCAATAGCATCGCCACCAGGCGTTTCGTCACCCAACCCGTCATTCCATATGCTCCCTGATCGCGGCCAGTATAACGCTGAATATGGCGAATCCCATAAGCAGGAAGGCGGCCACGGTGGCCATGATGTAGAGCCGGTCGGGATAGAGCGCCTCGTCCGGCAGGTTCGGGTGCGCCACCACGACCAGGCTTTTGACCTTGCGCGAGGCCTCGATCTGCGCGCCTTCCAGCGCCAGCAGGGCCAGCCGGTAGCGTTCGTTGGCGAATTCCAGGTCGAAGCGCAGTTCCTCGAAACGGGCCATGACCTGGTTCAGCCGCTCATCGTCGCCGGCCCCTGTCAGACGTTTTTTCTGCGCCGCCACCTGGGCGGCCTTGGCG
>JADFVY010000415.1 GCA_015222795.1 Pseudomonadota bacterium
GCATAGACCGTCCCCAGTCCTGCCACCGCCACCTCGCGCGCGGCGACGCCGACGATCAGCACGATGGCGATCTCCCAGGTAAAGCCGATCGGCGCCAGCAGAGGCTGAATGGCGTGGCCGATCATGCCGGCGAAGCTGTAATTGATCGCCGGTTCGGTGGCGCCCACCGGCGCGCCCGGGACCGAACTGAGGAACCAGATCAGCAGCATCATCGACAGGATGATCGTGCCGGCGCGGCGCAGAAACAGGCGCGCGCGCTGCAGCACGCCCATCAGCACGTTCTTCGGATCCGGTAATTTATAGGCTGGCAGCTCCATGATGAAGTGGTCGGCCTCGCCGCGCCAGAACAGCCGGCGCAGCACGAAGGCGACGACGAAGGCGCTGACGATGCCCGCGGCGTACAGCCCGAACATCACCAAACCCTGCAAATTCACGAGTCCGGCCACCTGCTGACGTGGCACGAAGGCGGAGATCAAAAGGGTGTAAACGGGAATTCGCGCCGAACAGGTCATCAGCGGCGCTATCAGGATGGTGGCCAGCCGATCGCGGCGGCCGTCGATCACCCGGGTCGCCATGATGCCGGGGATCGCGCAGGCGAAGCTGGACAGCAACGGGATGAAGGCGCGGCCATTCAGCCTCGCGTAACCCATGATGCGGTCCATCAGAAAGGCGGCCCGCGGCATGTATCCCAGGTCCTCCAGCAGGATGATGAAAAAGAACAGGATCATGATCTGCGGCAGGAAAACCAGCACGCTGCCGATGCCCGAGATCAGGCCGTCGGTCAGCAGGCTGCGCAGCATGCTATCCGGCAGGCTTGTGGTCAGCAGCGCCGCCAGCGCGTCGAAGCCGCCACGGATCAGGTCCGTCGCCGGGCCCGCCCAGGTGAATACCGCCTGGAAGATCAGGAAAAGGACCAAAAGAAGAACGGCGATTCCGGCCACCGGATGCAGCAGCACCTGATCGATCCGCGCCGTCCAGGTGTCGGGGCGGGCCGGCGGTTGCACGCATGCGCCAAGGATGCGTTCGACCGCGCGGTGGGTGGTGCTGATCTCGGATCGCGTCGGTTCGCGCCAGGTGGCGGCGGTGGCGGGCAAAGGCTCGCCGTTGGCGATCCGGTCGATCCGGTCCAGCAGATCGGCGGTGCCGCCGCGCCGCACGGCGATGGCGGTAACCACCGGGACTTCCAGCGCGAGAGAGAGCCTTTCCGTATCGATGGCGATGCCGCGATGCCGCGCGATGTCGAACATGTTGAGGGCCAGCATGACCGGCCGGCCAACCTGTTTCAGTTCCAGCACCAACCGCAGCACCAGCCGCAAATTCGTGGCGTCGGCCACGCAGACCAGAAGATCGGGCGCGGCCTCGCCTGCCAGCCGCCCCAGCACCGCGTCGCGGGTGACCGCCTCGTCCGGGCTGCGCGCCCGCAGGCTGTAGGTGCCCGGCAGGTCCAGCACCTGGACCCTGTGGCCGCCGGGCGTAACGAAGGCGCCTTCCTTGCGTTCGACGGTGACGCCCGGATAGTTCCCGACTTTCTGGCGGCTGCCGGTCAGCGCGTTGAACAGCGCGGTCTTGCCGCAGTTCGGATTGCCGACCAGTGCGATGCGGGCGGGGGCGGCAAGAATATCGGACATGGTCAGGTTGCGACCCGTATCAGGATCGCCTCGGCGTCCCGGCGACGCAACGCCACCCTCATGTCGTCCAGTTTTACGGCGATCGGGTCGCCCCGGATAAAGCCTTCGTGGATGATTTCGACCGATGCACCCTCGACGAACCCGATCTCCAGCAATTGTCGCTCCAACTCCATGGCGGTTTCGCTGTACGTGTCACCGCCCGTGCCGCCCACCCGCAGCACGGTTCCGCGCAAGCCCTTGGCGCCGCGACCCAGCCTGATGGAGACGGCGGCTTCCCCGCGGCTGGCGATCTCTGTGAATTCGCTTTGGTACATAATGACACTCCATGGAGGATTTTCTTCTTATACCGCGAATGAGAACGATTTGCATGTAGAAAAGCCATAAATGGATTGTGGTGAATTGCCGCAGGGGGGGGCGGTATTCGGGGTGGTCTATGCGGGAGGCTCGAAACGTCGATATTCCAGGAAATGGATTGCCGCTTTTATGCTGTCGGGATAGTTCATTATGAAGCTATGGATGCCGTCCACCTTCATCCAGCCGGCCGCGCCGTCCAGGCGGGTTTCCTCGACCGAGACGATCAAATCGTCGTCGCCCTTCAATATCGGGTTCCAGCCAGTGCCGCCGCGCCCCGCCGCGATGATGGCGAAGGGGACGTTCGGGGAGGGCAGGGAGGCAACCGCGCTGGTCCGCGAATCGAACAACCCGCGCCACAGGATCAGATTTATCGGCGGCACATATTGCAGCACGTCGGCCATGACCGAGCCCCGGCTGGGCGGTGCGGTCATGATCAGCGCGTTGACCTCTATCCGTTCGCGCCATTCCGCCTCGCGCGCCAACAGACCGCGCACAACCAGGCCACCCAGGCTGTGGGTGACGAAAGAAATCCGTTCCACGCCCTCAAGGTTTGCGATCAATTCGTTAAGGTCGGCGGCATTGCGGGCCACCGACCGCCGTGTGCTGGCATAGCTTATCGCCGCGACCTGGTAGCCGGCGGATGTCAGCGCCCGTTCCAGCCCGCCAAAGGATGCGCGCGACCGGCCCAGCCCATGCACCAGGATCACCAGGTGGCCGTTATAGGCCTCGATGTCGCGTATGGCGCGGATGCGGTCGAAAACCGCGCGACAGGCCGCGAAGGCGCCCCAGCAGCGCCGCACATTGCCCGCATCCAGCAGCCGTGAATGGCCGGTTATGACATTCTCCTGGATCCGCCATCCCGAATAAAGATAGCGGTCGGTCCAGAATTGCTTGCCGCCCAGTGTCGGAAACGGAATATTCGGCCAGGCGCCGGCCTCCGTGGCCGGCGCGTTGCCCGCCATGCCACCCAGGATCAGGGCCGGAAGGGCGAATCGGCGGGTCGATTTTCTGGCGCTCGCCATTAATTGCCTCAATAAATTCATATTCATGTGCGTTTCTGCAATGTTTGCGATAAAGCTCGGTGAAAGTAAGTTTGCCGCGTGAATATTAATGAACTATGTTCAGTTATTCATGAATTGTCAAGCTGATGAGTTTTTTGATAGGAACCGCTGTCGGAAATCCGTGGGACTTTATATTTCCATCCCCCACGGTCAGAGTGTGGTTGTCCCGTATCGAAGGAGCGAACGGGCCTGGATGATCGAGGAGGGCGCCCGCGGGCGTGACCGTGTGAATGAGACTGAGACTGATACTGATCCTTGCCGTTGCGGCGTCGATGTTGGGCGGATGTTCGGTGAAGAAGACGGTGGTCAATTACGCCGGCGATGCGATCGGCGGCGGCGGCGGCGTGTGGACGTCCGATGAGGACCCCCAGCTCGTCAAGGAAGCGCTGCCGTTTGCATTGAAGACCAATGAAAGTCTGCTGGAGGTCTCGCCAAACCATGAGGGACTGCTGGAAGCGACCGCGACGGGTTTTCTGGCTTACGCGCTGCTGATCAAGGAAGAGGCCGACCGCGTTGAGGTTGACGACCTGAAGGCCGCGCGCAAGTTGAAATTGCGGGCCAGCAAGCTGTTTATCCGTGGTCGCGATTTTGCTCTTCGTGCGATGGAGCAGCGCCATCCGGGATTCACGCAAGGCCTGAAGACCGACCTCGACGCAACGCTGGCGCAAACCTCCGCCAAGGACGCGCCGTTCCTCTACCTTGCGGGGGCCGGCTGGGCCGCGGCGCTGAGCGCAAACACGGCCAATCTGGGGCTGGTCGCGGATTTCCCCGCCGCCGGCGCGCTGGTCCAGCGGGTGCTGGAGGTGGACGATACCTTTAACGATGGCGCGGTCCATGAATTCATGGTCTCGTTCGAGGCCGCGCGCCCTGGCGGTAGCATCGAGATCGCGCGCAAGCATTACAGCCGCGCGCTGGAACTGTCGGGTGGAAAACGCGCCTCGGTCTATCTTGCGCTGGCCGAGGCGGTTTCGGTCGGGGAACAGGATGTTAACGAATTCCGTGCCATGCTGAAGGCGGCCCGCGCGGTCGATATCGAGAAGAGGCCCAACGACCGGCTTCTCAATGTTGTTGCGCAAGAGCGGGCTGAATGGCTGGAGGGGCAGGTCCCGGACCTGTTCCTGCTAGCAGACTGACAAGCTTTTTTCGGGAGACCTGAAGGTTGAGACGAACGATGAAAAACTGGATTATAACGGCCTTTGCGGGCTTGGCCTTTCTCTCCGCCGGCGCCGCCGCCTCGGCGCAGACTATCAAGCTGGGTACACTGGCGCCCAAGGGGTCGCCCTGGTTCGATAACCTCCAGGACATGGCGTCCGACTGGGGCGAGGCCTCCAACGGCCGCATCAAGGTGCGGATCTATCCCGGCGGGTCGATTGGCGACGAGCAGGACATGGTCCGCAAGATGCAGATCGGCCAGCTTCAGGGCGCGGTACTGACCGCCGAGGGGCTGAGCATCATCGTGCCGGAAGTCCTGGCCCTGCAAATGCCGATGATCTTCAAGACCGATGGCGAACTGGACTATGCCCGCGATGCGCTGAAGCCAGAACTGGAAGCCCTGTTCGAGGCCCGCGGTTACAAGATTCTGAACTGGGGCGATATCGGCTGGGTGCGCCTGTTCGCCCGCGATCCCGCCATCACCGTGGAGGATCTCGGGAAGCAGAAGCTGTTCACCTGGGCCGGTGATCCCGAGCTGGCCGAGGGTTACAAGATGCAGGGCTTCAATGTGGTGCCGCTGCCCGTGCCCGAGATATTCAGCGGCCTGCAATCGGGCCTGATCGACGCGCTCTTCGCGGCCCCGGTGGCGGCGTTGTCCTACCAGTGGTTCGGCATTGCCAATAACATGGCGGAGCTGAAAGTGCTGAAGCTGATCGGCGCGACGGTGGTGACGCAGAAGACCTGGAACAAGATCAAGCCGGAAGTGCGCGACGATGTGCTGGCGGCGGCCATTCAGGCCGGTAACAATGCGCGCGAGAAGATCCGTAATTTCGAGGACGAGGCCATCCGGGTCATGCAGGAACACGGGCTGACGACCCATCCCGTGTCCGCCGAGGAGGCCGCGGACTGGGAGAAGAGCGCGCGTTCCTCCTGGGTGGTCTATACAAGCTCGAACGTGCCGGCCGAGCTGGTCGAGCGGGTAGAGGCGCTGCGCGACGAATACCGCAAGCAGCAAGCCACCGCCAATTGAGATGATTTTCGCTACGGCCCTTGGCCGCCGCGCCGAGTCCCTGCTGGCCGGCGCGGTGTTGCTGGCGATGGGCATATTGCCTGTCGCCGAGATGGCGCTGCGGGCCATCACCGGCAGCGGCATCCCCGGCTCGCAAAGCTTCGTCCAGCATCTGACCCTGTGGGTCGCCTTCCTGGGCGCCATGCTGGCGACCCGTGAGGGGCGGCATCTGACGCTGTCGACGGGCCTGAAGATTTTTCCCGATCGCATTCAGCATTATGGCGACATGCTGGCGGCCGCCGCGACAACGGCCGTGTCGGCCGGGCTGTTCTGGGCCAGCTACATGTTTGTGAAATCCCAGTATGATTTTTCCATGGGCGCGGGCGGGCACTGGCTTCCGGCCTGGGTGATGCAGGCGATTCTGCCGCTGGCCTTCCTGATCATGACCCTGCGGCTGACGTTCCAGCCCACGGACCGGGCGGTCAGGCTGGCCGCCTTTGCCGGCGTGGCGCTGACCGTTCTGCTGATCGGGCTTGGCATGGCCATCGACGACGGTGTCGTGGAATACATGGTTTTCCCCGGCTGGCTGGTCTTGCCCGGCCTGATCGCGCTGTTCGCCGCCGCCGTTATGGGGGCGCCGATCTTCGTGGTGATCGGCGGTGCCGCCCTGCTGCTGTTCCTGGGCGAGGATGTGCCGGTCGCCGCCGTGCCGGTGGAGACCTACCGTATCGTGACATCGTCGGCGATTCCCGCGATTCCGTTGTTCACGCTGACCGGCTATTTGTTGGCCGAGACCAGGGCGGGCGAGCGGCTGGTGCGGCTGTTTCGGGCGCTGTTCGGCTGGCTGCCCGGCGGCCTGCCGATCGTGGTCACGCTGGTCTGCGCGTTTTTCACCACCTTCACCGGGGCCTCGGGCGCGACCATTCTGGCGCTGGGCGGGCTGTTGTTGCCGGTTCTGGTGCTCAACCAGTATCCCGAGCGCTTCTCGCTGGGGCTGTTGACCGCCACCGGATCGATCGGCCTGCTGTTCCCGCCCAGCCTGGCGGTGATCCTCTACGCGGTGATCGCGCAGGTGCCGATCCCCGACATGTTTGTGGCCGGCATCGTACCCGGCGCCATCATGGTCGGCGCGGTCTGTCTCTATGGTGTCTGGGTCGGCCGGTCGGCGAAGACCCCGCGCACTCCGTTTGATTCCGCCGAGGCGCTGGCCGCGGCCAACCAGGCCAAGTGGGAGATCATGCTGCCGGTCGTTGTGCTGGTGGGGTTGTTCGGCGGTTATGCGACGCTGGTGGAATCGGCGGCCATCACGGTGGTCTATACGCTGATCGTTGGCCTGGTCATCCACCGTGACCTCGATATCCACGACAGCCTGCCCGACGGCATCAGCAAATGCGTGACCCTGATCGGTGGGGTCTTCGTCATCCTGGGCGTCGCCATGGGGTTGACCAACTACATGGTGGACGCCGAAATCCCGATGCGCGCGGCCGACTGGGTCGAGGCCAATGTGGGCTCGAAGCTGGTCTTCCTGCTGGCGTTGAATGTCTTCCTGCTGATCGTCGGCTGCCTGATGGACATCTTCTCGGCGATTGCCGTGGTGGTGCCGTTGATCCTGCCCATCGCCGCGGTGTTCGGCGTGGATCCCTTGCATCTGGGCGTGATCTTCCTGGCCAACCTGGAACTCGGCTACCTGACCCCGCCGGTCGGCATGAACCTGTTCCTCTCGGCCTACCGCTTCGAAAAGCCGGTGGTGGAGATCTGGCGCGC
>JADFVY010000416.1 GCA_015222795.1 Pseudomonadota bacterium
CTACTGCGCCCACCAATCTTTTCAAATGCTTAGGGCGGAACATAACCGCAATACATTGCCGGCGTCCAACTCTGTTTCGGGGGACGTCCAACTCCGGCATTCATTTACCGTTCTTTTTCGCCGCCCTGGCGCGCTCGCAGGTTTCCCAGGCGATGCGCTTTTTGGTGGCGCGTTTGGCGATCGCCGCGGTGCGCACGAAATAAACGTCGAGGACCTGCTCGACCCCGGCCAGGCTGTGGCCGCTGATGGTCGCGATGTCGAAATCGCTGATCATCGCCTCACGCACCGGCCATGCCGGGGGCTCGACGATTCCATGGCGGCCTGCCTGAAAGACTGAATACCCCATGGATCAGGGTAAGTTTCAAGGGGCCCGGCGCCAATTCCACACAATTGGATAATGCCCTAATAGCTGAAATCCAGCGTTGTCACGCCGTGCGGTTTAACTTCGATGGTCTTGGATTTCACGCCGAGATAGGGATGCCACGCACGGATTTCGTAGCGCCCGGGAGGGACGTCGGTGATTTCGAACGATCCGTCGGGCGCCGCCAGCGCATAATAGGGATTTTCGGCAACAAACACATAGGCATGCATGAAATCGTGGGCGTCACATTCCACTTTCAATGCGATACCGTCATCCAGACTGACCGACATGGTCATTATGTCGCCCTTGCGCGGTTGCGAGACGTTGGCGATGGAGCCGCGGGTTTGGCCCACAAGCTCGTATATATGGATATTATGAAGCACCGGGTCGGAGTTTACGGCCTCCAGTTCGCCGCCATCCATCAGGACTGACAGGAACGGCACGAACCAGCAACCGACCTGGTTGATCGTGACTTTTTTGGCGGCCGCGCGGAACGGTTTGCCGACGGCAACTTCCTCCAGATAGACAACGACATTTTGCAAGCTGCCGGCCTCGACGGAAACGAGGCTCGCGTCCCGATAATTGCCGCCGCATATTTCAGCCTGTTTTGGAACGATGAACCGCTCGACCTTTGCCTTGGCGCTGCCGGCGGTCACTCGCCCCGATATCACGCCGCCCTGGTCCACCGGGCCTTCCCGATAGGGTTCCGCCATCGCCGCCCCCCCGGTGATGGCGGCAAGCAGAACCGCCGCCAAAACAAACTGGATTTCGCCGAAAATCGGGCTGAAAAGGCGAATGGACGGATTGTTATAGGTCAAGGCGGGGCCCGTTTTCATGTGGCAGAATTTCCGTGCAATGGGTGACTGTATAGTAATCTGGCATTAATGAACTTGCCAGTCTGCCGCGGTCCCTGTCCGATATAAGTGGGGTTCCGCGACAATGAGTCTCGAATTGAGATCGCCTGATTGTACCGTTGTTCATTGCCGCGCCTGGATGGCCGAATGACGGAAGGGAAATGGCTGAATTCCTTCGCCGGCATCAGGGGGCGTCTGACCCTGTGGTTCGCTGCCGGCGCGGTGGGCGCCGTCGTGGTTGGCGGCGCCGTCGTCTATCTGACGGGGCTCACCTCGATCCAGGGAACACTGGGTCAGACCTATTGCCAGATTGCCGCCCGCATCGTGGAACAGGCGGAAAGCCGCTTCGTCGGCGCCGCCGACAGGCTTGGCGTTATTGCAACCGATGTACTGACCGCGGAAGTTGCGTTGGAAGGCCGGCAAATTTACGAAAAACGGCCCGCCGAATGGCGCGATGCACGGCTTGCCCGCCTTGCCCGGGAATGGAAACAGGAACACGGCGCCGAGGGCCGCCTGGCCCAGCTTCATCCCCAGCTTTCCTACCGCCTTGCCGTAATGGCGGGGCTCGATGAAGAGGCCCTGGTCAGATTTTCCGTATACGATATCAATGGTCTTTTGCTGGCCGCAAGCTCCCCGCCGGAACGTCGCTTGGCGACAGGGCAATCCTGGTATCGGGCGGTCACGGGCGAAACGGAACATTTCGTCCATATGGATGCCGGGCAACTGAGCGGGGAACTGGTCATCGTCACACCGGTATGGGGCGGCATCGAGATCGCCGGATTTACCGTCGCCACATATGATTTTCCGATGTTTGCCCGCGCCATCGAAAATATTCACTTCGGCGAAAGCGGCGAAGTCGCCCTTGTCGATTATGCCGGTGTTTCGATTGGAAATGAGCCCCGCGGCTATCATATCCAGGCGCTGGCGCATCGACCCACGCAGTCGGGCGCGGACGTAGCCGCCGGCCGGGCGCCGGGCGAACCCTACTGGGTTGGCGTGCCCAGCGAAGAGGTCTGGCCCCTGTGGGATCGACTGGTCTGCGTTGCGCCCTTGCGGTCGGTCAACGAAATGCGCGCGGCGTTTTCGTTGCCGCCCTGGGCGGTTACGGTAACACAATCGCCCGGCGAGAGTTACGCCGCGCTCAGCCATTCCCTGCAATCCTTCGCCTTCGCCGGTCTGTTCGGCATTCTGGTCGTCGGCATGAGCGGTGCGCTGATCGCCTACCGGCTCTCGACGCCGCTCAAGGAACTGCAGGCTGGCGTACAGCGCTTCGCCCGTGGCGACCGAAGCAGCCGTGTCGAGGTCGAAAGCACCGATGAAATCGGACAATTGGCCGATGAATTCAACCGCATGGCAGAACGCATCACGGAATCCGAAAACGAACTGCGGGCCTTTGCCCAAGCAGTTGAGGAGGCCACCGATGCGATCGTCATGGCCGATCCGGAAGGAAACAGTTACTATGTCAATCCGGCCTTCGTGACCGTTACCGGTTATGGCGCCGACTATGCGCAGGGGCGCAACCTGTCCTTTCTAAAATCCGGAATGACGCCCCCGAAAACTTTCGCGGAAATGCGAAAGGCCATGGATGAGGGCTCGCCCTGGCGCGGTGAATTGTGGAACCGCCGAAAAAGCGGCGAGGACTATCCGGTTGACCTCAGCATCAGCCCGATCCACGACGAGGACGGGCGGGTCGTCTCTCTGCTGGGGATTCATCGCGACATCACCCTGGCGCGCGAATATCGCGATGCCCTGGAGTGCGAGGTCGAGGCGCGCACGCGCGAGATTGCCGAGACCGAAGGCCTGACCGCCATGGGGCGCATGGCCAGCATGATCGCCCATGATCTGCGCAACGCGCTTTCAACCATCAAAATGAACCTGCAGATCCTTTCCCGACAGCATGGCGAGGCAGACGGCACGACCCGTGAGCATTGCGAAATGAGCCTGGAGCAAGTCGCTTATATGGAAGAAATCATGCGCGATATGCTCAGTTTCGCGCGCCCCGAAAGGCCCCGCCTCGATTGGCAAGACGTTGCACAACTCCTCGACGATGCGATGGCGACCATGTCGCATTCGGCCGAGATGCAGGAAGTCGAAGTCCTGCGCCGCGGATGGTCGAGCTTGCCCAAGGTCTATTGCGACCGGGTGAAAATCATCGAGGTCGCGCGGAATCTGGTGGAAAACGCGTTGCAGGCCATGCCGGAGGGCGGCCGCCTGACCATTGAGGCGATGCTCTTGTTCGAGACGGATATCCCGATGATCCGCTTCGAAGTCGTCGATACCGGCGAGGGCATGGACGAGGAAACACGGACTCAGGCGTTCGAGCCTTTCTTCACGACGCGGGGCAAGGGAACCGGCCTCGGGCTGGCGATCGTCAAGCGAATTATCGACCAGCATAACGGCGCCATCGGAATTGATGCAGCGCAAAGCCGAGGCACCAGGATCTGGTTTACCCTGCCGACTGAACCGACACAGGGATAATAGGGAAATTGTGCCGAAAATACTTGTTATTGACGACGATGCGGCCAGTTGCCGTACGCTGAAGCTGCATTACGGCCAGCGGGGCTTCGAGGTCGATACCGCCTCCAATGCGGGAGAGGGGCTGGGCAAACTGCTGGAAACGCCGGCGGATGTCGTCGTATCCGATATTCGAATGCCGGGCCGCAGCGGATTGGAACTGCTGGAGGATATTCGCGAACGCCTGCCCGACGTGCCGGTAATCATGATCACCGCCTTCCAGGATCTGGACAGCACGGTCGCGGCCATGCATGGCGGCGCCGTCGATTATGTGCCCAAGCCGATCGATATCGACGAACTGGACGAGGCGGTCGATAAGGCGCTCAAGATCAGGGCCGAGGATGATTCAGAAGGTTTGATCATCGATTCCGGCGAGGCTGGCGGCACTATTATCGGACGCAGCCGCGCAATGAAGGAGGTTTTCAAATCCATCGGCATGGTCTCGCAAAGCCGTGTTACGGCGCTGGTCCTCGGCGAGTCGGGAACCGGTAAGGAGCTTGTGGCGCGGGCCATCCATATGGCCAGCCCCGATGCCGCGGCGCCCTTCGTGGCGGTCAATTGCGCGGCGCTGGTCGAAACCCTGCTGGAAAGCGAGATGTTCGGGCATGAGCGCGGCGCCTTCACGGGCGCCGTTAGCGCCCGCAAGGGCAAGGTCGAGCAGGCGGGGAACGGCACCTTGTTCCTGGACGAGATCGGTGAGTTATCGCCGCGTCTGCAGGGCAAACTGTTGCGTTTGCTGGAAGAGCGCGAATACAGCCCCGTGGGCAGCAGCAAGACGATGCGCAGCAACGCCCGCTTCATCGCCGCGACCAATGCCGATCTGGCGGCAAGGGTCAAGACGGGGGAATTCCGCGAGGATCTGTATTACCGCCTGCATGTCGTCAATATCGGCCTGCCTCCCTTGCGCGATCGCCGCGACGACATCGGGCCGCTGGCCCAGCATCTTCTCAAGCGCATCAACAGGGAGGTCCGCAAGGGTATCCGCCGGGTCTCGTCCGAGGTCATGGACGCGCTGGTCGCCCATGACTGGCCGGGTAATGTGCGCCAGTTGGAAAATACGCTGATGAAGGCGGTGGTCATGGCCCAGGGCGATACGCTGACCCTGGCCGACCTGCCGGTCGAGCTTTCCGGTGGGCGCGCGGACGGGAACGGCGGCGCCGGTAACTGGCAGGCGGAGAGCAATGCCCACGCCTCGTTGAAAGACCTGGAGCGGCGCCATATCGCAGAGGTTCTGTCCAGTACCGGATGGCATAAGGGGCAGGCCTGCGAGATTTTGGGGATCAGCCGTCCACGCATGGAGCGCCGGCTGCGCGAATTCAACATCACCCAGCCCGAATGACGGCGCGCCGCGTGAATAACGATCCGCTTGATCGTTTCATTCAACATCTCCGGCGAATTGAACGAAACGATCAACAAACGGCGAAATGTCGTCTTTGATTAAAATCCTTTTTGACAGCGTAAGTTGTTGTATTAAAAAATATATTGACCCCGTGTGCGGCAGGATAACGCACCCCGGCCGAATGGCCCCACCTTTGCGAATTACCAACCCGGATGCCGAAGTCAATGGGGGTTGCTCGCCGCGGATCATGAAACTGATTTTTCCATATTTTCACGATACCGCCCGCAAACGCGGGTGGCTTACCCTTGTCGAAATCGACTGTTCACATGGAGGGACAGGTCAATGAGGTTTGATTTACCACTATGGTGTGGCCGAGCACTGACGCTCACCGCCGCCATGATGGTTTCGCTGGCCGTTATACCCGGCGCGACCCTGGCGGCGGAGGATTTCGGTCCGGTTGCACCGCTTAAATTCGATGCCAAAAAGGCGAAACTGGGCAAACGGCTGTTTTACGATGTCCGGCTGTCCGGTGATTCAGCGATCAGTTGCGCCACCTGTCACAATCCCGAAAAGGGGTTCGCTGACGGGTTGCCGCTGTCCAAGGCCTATCCGGGCTCGGAAGGGTTCCGGAACTCGCCGACGCTGATCAACACCGCCGCCAAGAACATCTGGCACCATGACGGTCGGCAAGGTACCAACCTGAACGACGTCACCCGCGAGATGATCACGGAGACATATATCCTGAACATGGACATGCGGATCATGCAGGAGCGCATCAAGCAGGATCCGGTCTATGTGAAAATGTTCGCGGATGCCGGATACGGGGAGCCCAGCAACGGTTCCGTTCGGAAGGCGATCCCGGAATTCCTGAAGACGCTGATCTCGCGCGGCGCGCCGTTCGATGCCGGCAAGATGTCCAAGGCGGCACAGGCCGGGTTTGCGCTGTTCAAAGGCAAGGCCGGTTGCGCACAGTGCCATTCAGGTCCGCGCTTCAGCGACGATTCAGCTCACAATACAGGTGTTCCTGAAAATCCCGATATCTGGAGCGATCCGCGTCGCCATGTGACTTTCGTCACCTTCGCGATGTTCCAGGGCATCGAGAACTATATGAACATCCGCCGCGATCCAGGCGCATACATACGCTGGAAAAAGGCGGACGGCTCCGGCATCGGTACTTTCATCACGCCGACCCTGCGGGAACTGAAACAGACCGCGCCCTACATGCATAACGGCATGCTCAAGACACTCAAGGACGTTGTGGCCTTCTACAACGCCGGCGGTGGCGTCGATCCCAACAAGGATCCCGCCCTCAAGCCCCTGGGCCTGAGCGACAAGGAGCAGGCCAATCTAGTCGCATTTCTCGAGGCTTTGACTGGAGATCCCCTGACCGGACCCGAATTCGTCTGGCCAGAAAAGATCCCGGCCAACTACAAGCCGATCGAGAATTGGCTTGAAGTGAAGAATTAGGGAGATCGAGCGATGAAAACGGACAAACTCACTTCCGTCGCATTCGCGGCGTTCACCGCCGGTCTCGCCATGGCCGGGTTGAGCGGCGCGGCGGCAGCGGAAACCAACCCGCCTCTGGCGGCACTCGGCGATCCACCGATTCCCGCCGACAACCCGATGACGCCCGAGAAAATAGAACTCGGCAAGCTGTTGTTCTTCGATACCAGGCTCAGCGGCGATGCCTCGGTGGCCTGTTCGACTTGCCACGAACCCAATCAGGGCTGGGGCTTCTCGAACGACATCTCGCGTGGCTATCCAGGCACGACCCACTGGCGCAACAGCCAGACGATCATCAACTCGGCCTATTACGCCAAGCTGTTCTGGGCCGGCGCCGCCAAGTCGCTGGAAGCCCAGGCTCCCGGCGCCGCGAAAGGCGGAGTGGCCGGCAACGGCGAATCCGACATGATGGAAGCCCGCCTGGCTTTCATTCCGGAATATCGCGAGCGCTTCAACAAGGTGTTCGGCGATACCTGGCCGAAGATAAGCAACGCCTGGAAGGCGGTCGCCGCCTTCGAGCGCACGCTGGTTCAGACCGATACGCCGTTCGACAATTATATACGCGGCGACAAGAAGGCCCTGGGCGAGCAACAGCTTCGCGGCAAGGCGCTGTTCGAGGGCAAGGGCAACTGCATCGAATGCCATAACGGCGCACTCGTCAGTGACCAGAAGTTCTACAATCTTGGCGTTCCCCGCGCCTTCCGCTGGGAAGAAGACGGGCTTGCCCAGATCTCCTTCCGTTTCGAGCAGTATGCAAAGGGTGTCACCGAAGAGATGTATCGCACGATCAAGGACGATGCGGGCCTCTATTACCGGACCAAGGAAAAGGCCGACATGGGCAAATTCCGGACGCCGAGCCTGCGCTACCTCATCTACACCGCGCC
>JADFVY010000417.1 GCA_015222795.1 Pseudomonadota bacterium
GTGCTGCAGTTCAAACCCGGCGTGCTGATGACCCAATCCATGTGCGAGGATTTGATTCTCCGTGTCGAAGTGGCAATCGGCGAGGCGCGGCGCGAGGTCATGGGCGCCGGATCGCGGAGGACACGTTAGATGGACGATTTCGTCCAGCGCCTGATCGATATTACCGGTTCCGCCGCCGCCCAGAGCGCGCGGGCCGATCTGGTGCTGGAGCGTGCCCGCTGGGCCGCCGGGGAATTCCATCGCTATGACCGTGAGCGCACCATGGCCGTCGCGGATGCCGTGGCGCGGGTCGCCTTCGACAAGGCCGGCGAGTACGCGGACTGGGCGGTGCGCGAGACCGGCTTCGGCGTCGCCGCTCACAAGAAGATCAAGAACGAGCTGTCCAGCATGGCGCTGGTCGATCATTACCGGGGCGAGGACTTCGTCAGCCCACGCATTGACGAACAGGCCAAGATCGTCGAAATACCGCGTCCCGCCGGCGTGATCTTCGCGCTGGCGCCCTCGACCAACCCGGTCTCGACGGTTTATTTCAAGATCCTGTCGGCCCTGATGACCCGCAACGCCATCGTGATCAGCCCTCATCCGGCGGCGCGCGAATGCTGTGTCGACGCGGCGCAAACTCTCGCCCGCGCGGCGGAGGCGGCCGGCGCGCCCGAAGGGGTTATCCAGGTGATCGTGGACCCCACGATTCCGCTGATCGACGAGTTCATGCGGTCGGAGAAGACCGACGTGATCCTGGCGACCGGGGGTTCGGCGATGGTCCGGGCGGCCTATTCCTCTTCCAACCCGGCGATCGGCGTCGGCCCCGGCAATGCACCGGTCTTCGTGGACGGCACCGCCGATCCGCGCGAGGCCGCCCGCCATATCGTCGAGAGCAAATCCTTTGACAATTCCGTGCTCTGCACCAATGAGTCGGTGCTGATAACGGTCGAGCCCGCAGCCGAGGCGCTGAAGCGGGAACTGCGCAAGGCCGGTTGTCATATCTGCAGCGACGAGGAAACCCAGGCCGTCCGCCGCTACCTGTTCCACGAGCGTGGCTTCAACGTCGAGGCGCTGGGCCGCGATGCCACCTGGATCGCTGAACAGGCCGGCATCAAGGTTGCGGCGAAAACAACCGTGCTGGTAACCCCGATCAGTCTGATCGGCGTCGACGAGGTGCTGTCGCGCGAAAAGCTGTGCCCGGTGCTGGGCTTCTATGTCGCCGCCAGCAACGCCCAGGCGATGATGCAGGCCCGCGCCCTGCTGCGCTTCATCGGCGCCGGCCATTCCGCGGCCATTCACAGCAACGATACCGCCGCCATCATGGATTATGCCGCCATGGTCGAGGTCTACCGGGTCGTCGTCAACGCACCCTGCAGCCAGGGCGCGGCCGGTTTCGCGACCAATCTGGCCCCGACTTTCACCATCGGCACCGGCTTCTTCGGCCGCTCGTCGGTCGGCGAGAATGTCGGTCCGCGCCATCTGGTCAACTGGACCCGTATCGCCTACCACAAGGACAGCGACGTCACGCTGGACGCCATCGCCCATACCGCGTTGCGCCATCCAGGCCCGGTGCCCGAGGCCCCGTCCGACGGCGTGCCGGGACGCTCGGCGGCCGATTTGAGGCCCGCGTCCGCGCCCGCCGGCGACCGGGACGATCTGCGCGAGGAAATCCGGCGCATCATCGCCGAAGAACTGCGCGCGGCGCTGAAAGGCTGAGCATGGCTGAGCTTCGATCCTTCATATTTATCGACCAGCTGCAGCCGCAGACCATGTGTTACATGGGCACCTGGATGCGCGGCGCACTGCCGCGCGCGCGCTCGGCCGCCCAGATCGTCGAGGTCGCGCCCGGCCTGGATATCGAGGCGCTGACCGATATCGCGCTCAAGGATACCGAGGTGCAGGCCGGCATCCTGATTGTCGAGCGCCAGTTCGGCTATCTGGAATTTCATTCGCAATCCACGGCGGCGGTGAAGTCCTCGGCTTCGGCCATCCTGGAGGCGCTGGACGCGACCGCCGGCGACGCCATGCGCCCGACCATCCTGTCGTCGAAGATCATCTCGCGCATTGATCATCAGCACGCCTTCCTGATCAACCGGAACAAGCTGGGCTCCATGGTGCTGGGTGGCGAATCGCTTTATGTGTTGGAGATGCAGCCGGCGTCCTATGCGATCATCGCCTGCAACGAGGCGGAGAAGGCGGCGGAAATCAAGGTGGTCGATTACCGGATGATCGGCGCCACGGGGCGGGTTTACCTGGCCGGCAAGGAGGCGCAAATTCAGAACGCGCGCGACACGGCCGAGGAAACCCTGCGCAAGCTCGGCGCGGACGGGGGCTAGGCAGGCATGGTCGACGATACTGTACGCAAAATGATTCGCGAGGTTCTGGCCGAGGAGCTGAAGCGCGCTAAGGCGGAAGTCCAGGCCACGCCCGGCGTGCGCGAGGAAGCCGTATCGATTGGCTCCGACGCCGATCTGGCGGCCTTCGTGGCGAAGCTGATGAAACTGGCCGGTGATTCCAAGGCGCGGCGTGAAATTGAACAGGGCAGGGTGGTCTTCCGGCTGGCCGGCAATGCACAGCCGGCTTCCGGTTCCACGCCGGCTCCGGCTCCGATTGGCGACACGGTAAGAATGGAGCGCGGCGTCGTATCCGAGCGCCAGGTCGATACCATGCCCAAGGGAACCCGGATTCTACAGGTCGGCCCGCAAGTTAAACTCACCCCGCTGGCCAAGGACAGGCTGCGCCGGCGCGGCATCAAAATCGAAAGGACAGGATGATGGTCAAGGGACGTGTCATCGGAAGGCTATGGTCCAGCAAGCGGATCGACAGCCTGCCGCAAGGAGCCCTGCTGGATGTGAAGCTGGAAGACGGCTCGCATCTGGTGGCGTTCGATCCGCTGGGTTGCGGCGACGGCGAACTGGTGCTGATCACCCAAGGCTCGGTGGCGGCGGCTTTTTTCGAGACTGTAAAGGCGCCGGTCGATGCCCTGATCGTCGGCTCAATCGACGAACAGGCCTGACCGGCCGGTAATTTTCATTAATTCAGGTTCAGTGAGCAACAGGAGTAAGAAAACATGTCCAGTCAAGCTATCGGGATGATCGAAACCAAGGGCTTCGTGGCCGCGCTGGCCGCCGCCGACGCCATGGTGAAGGCGGCCAATGTGGAAATCGTGGGCCGCGAGGAAGTCGGCGACGGCCTGATCGCGGTGGTGATCCGCGGCGATGTCGGCGCGGTCAAGGCGGCGACCGAGGCCGGGGCGGAGACTGCGGCCCAGGTGGGCGAACTGGTGTCCGTGCATGTCATTCCGCGTCCGCATGGCGACCTCGGCAAGCATTTCAGCGCCGCCAGCTCCAAGTAGGCCTGAGAGTCTGAAATGCCCAATGGGCTTGATGCGCCTTCCGGTCCACGCCGGAAGGCCAAGGGAGTGTCATGACCGAGCTGCGTGTCTATTTGCCGATCGAGGATCTGCAGCCGCAATTCGCGGCTTACCTCGCCACGCCGACGCGCGCGCGCGGCTATCCGCCGTTCGAGGGGGAAAGCAGCCTGATCATCGAGGTCGCGCCGGCGCTGGCGATCCACCGCATTGCCGACCTCGCCCTGCAGGCCGTGCCGGAACTGGAACCCGGCATCCTGTTCACCGAGCGCCAGTTCGGCGTGCTGGAACTGCATGCGCGCGATCACGCCAGGCTGGAGGCGGCGGGCAAGGCGATCCTCACGGGTATCGGCGGCAAACCGACGGATCAGTTGAAACCCTCGACGCTGTACACCGACATCATCGAGAATATATCCGACCAGCATGCGGTGATTCTGAACCGCACCCGCGAGGCCTCGATGATTCTGCCCGGCCAGTCGCTGCTGCTCTACGAGCTTTCCCCGGCCTTGTTCGCGGCAATCGCGGCCAACGAGGCCGAGAAGGTAGCTCCAGCGGCCACCCTGGTAGACGTCCAGATGATCGGCGCCTCGGGCCGCATCTCGATGGCCGGCGAGACCGCCGACCTGAAAAAGGCGCAAAAACGCATCGACGAGGTTTTGAAGGCGGTTAAGGGGCGATAAGGAAGAGCGCCGGCGGCGGAAACGATCACACAGACCCATCAAGGGCCCGGCGATCACTCGCCGGGCCCGGTAGTGCATCAGTTTGAAATTGGCCGGGGCTGATATCCCTATCGAATCCGGGCGCAAATTCTTAAATGCTTAGCGACAAGCATTGAAGGAGTAGCCATGGCCAAGCAATCGACCATACCGATCACAACGTCCGAGGAACTCCGCGCATTGCTTAACCGCCGCCGCTACCCGGGCGAAAGGATTACGGATAAGCGCGCGATACGCTCGGCTGCGGAAGAAATCGACCGATTGAGGTCAGCCCTTCAAGAGATCTCCGACCGCGCCGCTACGCTCGCCGGATGAACGTAAATTCAAACTGATGCACTACCGGCCGGCCGCCTAACGTGCGGGGAATACCCCACCCGGGGGCGGACGGTACGAATCTTGTCGCGACCGCATTGGCAACGCGTCCGGTTTCGCGCACGCGCGTACTACTCCACAAATTCCGGCTTTCGACGCTGCTCACCCGCCCCCATGCAGCCTCCAACAAATTGGCGCTGGCATGTGTGCGGTATCATTCAAACCCGTGGACTCGTCACTTGTTGAAACGTCCGAACAATGCTCGATTGCCCGCGTGATATAAATTATTGCAGCGGTATAAAATATTGCATTTTCGCACGCGCGTAGCAGCGGGATACTGGAAAGGCGCCCCCACCCTGAATCGCGGATCACTTTCGACACCTGGTATTACGGACAATCAGAGCAAAGCATCGGCGGTAATATAATACCGCGCTATAGGCCCGCACAGCGACGGCAGCGGTTTACGGTTGGGGAGCATGTCATTTGCCTCAGACGTACCAGCGCGGCCCCAGCGCCTTCCAACGGCCATTTCAATGGGGGAGACTCAATCGCTTGCACCCCGTCGATGCACTCTCGCCGGAGATCGGTGTGGGACTGTTCACCGCATGCCCCGTGCTGGCGGCGGTCAGGGGGTCTACATACTTTCTCCTGCAATATAGGATGCTTTTTGCCCCGCATCTTGGATGTCCGCTTTACACCGGTCGATAGCAGACGAAGTTTGAGGGAGCCCCTGACTTCCGGATTTGACCCAGGCTGTGTCAAAACTATCTTCGGGCGCTCCAAGCGGAATATTCGCCTATTCGCCGAATTCTTACAGTTAATTAAATCAATGGCTTAAAAAATCGCACCTTCGGGAAACTGCACAAATTTGCCCCGCCATCCGGTTTTGCCGGGGTTTTCACACAGCCTGGACCCTGAGCGGACATCAGCAATCTCGGCAGTTGTGGCGGACCGGCCTCAGTCATGCGGCGCAGCGATGAAAACCATGGGGATCACAGAGCGTCAGGAATGCGGGCGTTGGCTCAACAACAGGGCTGTGGAGTCGCTTCAGCCGTTCCGACGACGAGAGGCGGCAATGGCGAAGTTCAGGGACGCGAAGACCCTACAAAAATTTGCCTCCGGCCACGCCTCGATTCACAATTATATCAATCAGGACCGCCATCTGAACCGTCGCTACATTTTCAAGCAGAACCGCTCTGCAGCGCTCGCTGAATGGCGTCAAATCACCGCGTGAGTGTCTTGGCCGCTTCTGATCAGTCATCTCACGCCCACTTAATCCGACAATGCCGGGCAAGCGATTTCTCAACGCGTCAACTAAAGCGCCTCACCGGATCGACGATCCGGTGCCACGGCGCAGGAAAACTGCCGGACGGGATCGGCCGATCCCGTCCGGTGCAAAGGGTTTTTGCTTAATCGCCAGGCCCGGGCTACTTCTTTGATGCCGCCTCGAGCAACTTGACCTTCGCTTCGAGCGATTTGATCTTATTATTCACGCCGGAGAAATTGTACCATTGCTCGTTGGCCACCGGGTAGCTCAGTTGCGACCCGTAAACGCGCCAGGATTCATCCCAGTTCGCGGGATCCTTGAACCCGAGCAGCCTGAGCTGCAGATAGGTCATGGTCGAGCGGGTTCCGGTTTGGCAGTAGCCCAAGGTGCGCTTGTTGGGGTCCAGGGACGCGAACTTGGCGGCGACCACATCCGGATCGAAATAGGCGACAGAGACCATCTTTCCGCTCTTCGGATCCTTCTCCTGTGCGAGGGTGTCCTTGTGCGAGACATTGAGGGTCGTGTTGGGGACATGGCCGCCCCGGATGGCCCGAATGTCCGTCCCCGCATGTTCCTTCGACGTCCTGGAATCGAGAAGCTGCACGTCCGGCAACTCACCATTGGCGATCTGCAGAACCTCTTCCGTCGAGCCGTACCGGCTGGCTACCACGTTGGCCTTGAACGTCGTCGGTTTTCTCATCGTTGGCTTGCTGTCCAGCCTGTTGCCCGCATTGCGCCAGGCGTCGAGACCACCGTTAAGGACATGGGTCTTGTCATGGCCGAGATATTCGAAAATCCAGAACGCGACCGTGGCCCTGGTTATGGTGCTCATATCTCCGTAATAGAGGATGACATGGGTGTCGTTGCCGATGCCCACCTTGCCGAGGAGATTCTCGTATTTCGAGATGTCCCGAAACGCCCGCGACGTGGAATCGCGAAGCGCCTTGTCGCACCGCTTGCCCAGGCTGATGGCGCCCGGAATATGGCCTTTAGCGTAGTCCTTCAGGCTGCGGCAGTCGACGACCGCCCAGTCCGATTTGCCAATGTTCTGCTTGACGGTTTCGGGCGTTGCCAGCAATTCGGGATTCGCCCATTCCGCCGCCGGCGCCATATCAGCCCCGACGATCGGTAAAAGCACGGCAAAGGCCGCTCCCATACTACGGAATACCGGTATCCTGATCATATTATTTCCTCCTCTGCTGTGGGGGCGTTGACACTCCGGCCTACCCGACAACACGGGGAGGGGCACTTTCGTGACAACGCCTTTATTGCCTGCCCTTCTTGCCGGGGGCTCGACAGTCGACCCAGAGCGAAACAGACGTTTCCCGTTCTTGCTTAGCGAAGGATGATCAAGTTTGCCATCACACACGAACCCTCTCCCGCCGCGGGAAGTCTGATTACGCTCGTGTGTACTTAAACAAAAAATACAATCATATTGTATATGGTTAATCGTAATAATCCAATATAATTCGAGAGCCGAGCCTAGGGCTCCAACTCCGGCCGCCGCCATTATTGGCGGTTTTGCCTGGGTTTCAGTCGCATTGGCATCCTGGGGGATTGCTTCCACGTTCCACGGAACAGACAATGGCGCCATTCATCTCGATAATCATCCCCAACTGGAACGGCGAGGCGACGATCGGGCGGTGCCTCGAGGCTGCCTTCGCGTCCCGCTATGAGAGGTTCGAGGTCATCGTCGCCGACGACTGTTCCGAGGACAGTTCCGTAGAGGCGATCGAGCGGTTCCCCTGCAGGCTGGTTCGCCTCGACCGGCATGCTGGCGCTTCGGCGGCGAGGAATGCCGGCGCCGCGCATGCCCGTGGCGAATTTCTTTTCTTCACCGACGCCGACTGCCTGCTGGAGGAGGATGCTCTCGCGATTGCGAGCGAGGCTCTCGCGTCGCATGGCCCGAATGTAATCGTCGGGGGAACCTACACACCGGAACCCTTCGACCAGGATTTTTTCAGCCGGTTCCAGTCCGTATTCGTCAACTATTCAGAGACCAGGCATACGGCCGACGCGGATTACGCGGCCGCCCACGCCCTGATTATCGCCACCGACGAGTTCCGGCGGAGCGGGGGTTTTACCGAGGATTTCCTGCCGGTGGCCGAGGACGTGGAGTTCAGTCACAGGCTGCGCCGGGCCGGCTACCGCATCGCCATCGAGCCCCGGCTTCTGGTCCGGCATATTTTCGGTTTCTCCCTCTACCGATCCCTGCGCAACGCTGCCTTCAAGGCCATGCACTGGACCATATACTCGATCCGGAACAGGGACATTTTTGCCGACTCGGGCACGGCGTCGACGGGGCTCAAGGCGAATGTGGTACTATGCCTGACCGGTCTGGCCCTGCTGTTTTCCTATGCCGTCTGGGGCGACCGCCTTCTGCTGTATGCGGCGGCTCTGCCTTTCGCCGGCAGTCTCTTGGTGGGCAGAGGCCTGATCGCGGCGTTTTTCAGAACAGGAGGACCCGCTTTCGGGCTTGCCGCGATGGCGTATTATCTGTTCCTGTTTCCCTTGGCGGTGGGTGCGGGCGCCTTTGCGGGCGTCATCCGGTACTTCGCTTCGGGGCGCCTTCAACGGAAGGGTCGATGACCATGTACTCCCCCCTGCGCCATATTCCCTCGATTTTCCGCAAACACCGGCCGATCCAGCTCACCTTTTTTGTGACCAGGAAATGCAACGCCCGGTGCCCCTGGTGTTTCTACCTGAAAAGCACCGACGCCGCGGATAGCGGCGAGGAATTGTCGCTCGAAGAGGTTGACGGAATTTCCCGGTCGCTGGGACGGTTGTTATGGGTCGCCTTCTCGGGCGGCGAGATTTTCCTGCGAGATGACATTGTTGAGATAAGCTCGATTTTCCATGACCGGAACAAGCCGGCGGTCATGCTGTTTCCGACCAACGGCTTGTTGCCGACAGTGATTCGGGAGCGGACCGAGCGGATCCTGAAGCGCTGCCAGAACAGTGCGATCGTCGTCAAACTTTCGCTCGACGGGATCGAGGGCGACCATGACAACTTGCGCAGGTCCCCCGGCGCATTCGGCAAGGCCATGGAGACCTACCGGCTGCTGGGCGCGCTGCGCGAGCGTTATCCGAATCTCGAGCTCGGCATCAATACCGTCTTCCTGTCCGAGAATCAGGACCGGATGGACGAAATCATCGATTTCGTCGCAGGGCTGGATACGAAGGGTACGCACACGATCTCTATGGTGCGCGGCAATCTTCGCGAGGACGGGTACAAGGCGGTCGATTACGAGAAATACCGCCGCGCCATCGGCCGGCTGGAACGCGACCTGAAAGACGGCGGGGCCAGCATCCATCGTTTTGCGGGCGCCCGACTCAAGGCGGCGCAGGATATCCTGCAGCGCCGGCTGATCCACCGGACCCTGCTTGCCGACCGCCGGCTGGTCCCCTGCTATTCGGGGCGGCTGAACCTGGTCCTGACCGAAACCGGCGACGTCCACCCCTGTGAAATCCTCGGACAAAGCCTGGGTAACGTAAGGGACCACGACTACGACATTGGCCGGCTGCTGCGCACGGAACGGGCGAAGGCAGTGCTGGGGCCTATTGCGGATGGCGCCTGCCACTGCACGCATGAATGCAGCTTCATTATGAACACGCTGTTCAATCCGCGCCTGTATCCCGCGCTTCTCAGGGAATATTTCGGTTTGGCGCGCGCCCGGCCGGGGCAGGTGGCAGCGCTGGTTTCTTCCGCCGAAACAGCGCCCTGTCCATCCACAGCCAAAACAGACTCCGCAGACCACTGACGGCCGTCCGGCAGTCATCCCGGCTTCGAACGGCGGCAAGCCTGCGAAGAAGGAACGAGGGCCGCGAATAGAATTTCCGGAAAGCCATCTGGCGAACCTTCAGAATCTCGTCCCTGGTCATGCCGTGGGGGACGAACGCCGCCCCTTGATAGGTGAAATCCCGGAGATCGCCGGAAACGGTGCCGTATTCTTCGGCGCGGTCGTGGAGAGGAGTGCCTGGGAACGCCGTCATTGCGTGAAAATTAGCCAGATCGGGGTCCAGTTCGATGGCGAAATCGATGGTCTTGAGAGCATCGACCAAGGTCTCGCCCGGAATTCCGAATATGAACGGAACGGTCACCCGCAAACCGACGTCTTTCGCGGCGTGCACGGCATCGCGGATGCGGTCGAGGGTGACGCCCTTGCGGATGGTGTTGAGGTTCTTCTGAACCCCGCTCTCGCCGCCGATCAGGACCGCCCAGCATCCCGCGTCCTTCATTGCCTGGAACAGTTCCCTGTCCGCCTGATTGGCGCAGACCGAGGCGAACCAGGTGAAGTCGAGCCGGCGACTCCGGATTTCCGCGGTGATCCGCATGGCCCGGTCGCGGTCGGCGGCAAGGGAGTCGTCGATGAACTTTATTTCCCGGTATCCCTGACGCAGGCACAGCTCGATCTCCCGCAGCACGTTATCGACGCCGCGATACCGCACGCCGCGGATTCCGCTCTTTCTTTCCCGGTCCATCTGGAAACAGAAGATGCAGCGCCGGTCGCATCCACGCGAGGTCATGACGAGGGCGACCGGTTTCCTTCGGTATGTGCCGGCCGCCGGGATATAGCGGCTGCGGTCGCCCAGCAGTTCCCGCGCCGGGAAGGGCAGCCGGTCGAGATCCTCGATCAGCGGGCGCGGCGGGTTGCGCAGGATGCCGCCCTCCGTTCGGGCGATCACGCCGGCAATGCCGGTCAGGTCCCGCCCCGACCGCAGGCGGTCGAGGATATCGACGACGGTTTCCTCGCCTTCGCCCACGACGACCGCGTCGATCGCCTCGCACCCGTCGCCCAGGCATGCATCCTGAACCGCCGTCGGATAGGGCCCGCCGACGCAGGTCAATATCCGGTCATCGAGCGCCTTGATGCCCGCCGCCGTCCTGACCGCTCCCGGCCAGCCGAAGGTCGTCGAATAGATGCCCGCAAAGTCGGGTTTCAACGCGCCGACGCGGCGCAGTATATCCTCGTGGCTCAGGAACGAGCCGTCGAGGAATTCCACCTCGTGGCCGGCCTCGATCAGGCAGGCGCCGAGGTAAAGGGTCCCGAGCGGCTGCCAGTAGTTGACCTGCGAGCCGGCGGTCCCCGCGGGGAAAATCTCATCGGGCTTCCAGGCTGGAACGATCAGCGCGCATTTCATGGGCGCGCCTCCGCCAATACCGTCTCTTCGCGGCGGCGGGAGCGCGATTTTGTGCTTTCGGCCATGATCTCATCCGCCGCTGCGATGCCGGATTCCATGGCGTGATCCATGTTGAAATACTGAAACATCCCGCCCCGCCCGATTACCCGCAAATTCTTGAACGATCCGAGATAATCGCAGATTTTCCGCCGGTTCCCGTCATAGCCGATTTCGAAAATCGGATAGGCGTTGGGGACCCTCAAAACCAGACTGTCGATCACCTCGCTCCCGCGGATCAGGCCCAGGCTCTCCAGGCCGGCGATCGTGGTCCCGGCAAGCGCTTCGTCATCCGCGTTCCAGACGTCATCGCCGCGGAAGCAGAAATGCTCCGTTACCAGGAGGGTCTTGCCCTCCGGCGCCATTTTCGCGCTCCAGTTCGTCGGTTCGTGAATCCGTCCGAACGGAATCCCGCGCTCGGGCAGGTATATCCAGCTCTGGTCGGTCACCCGGGCACGGTCGATCATGATCGTGACGGTCACCAGATCGCGGAAACGGAGCCGGTCCGCCGCCGCGAGAATCTCCTCCGGCGGCTTCGGGTCGAGCAGATGAACCAGCCTGTTGAGAGGGATGCTGGACAGGAATTCGTCGGCCCGGTGGCGACCGGTCCGGTCACCTTCGCGCACTGTTATACTGTCGATCCCGCCGCCCGAATGATGGACCCCCGTGACCGTGGCACCGGTCAGAACGCGGCTGCTTTCCTCAATCCCCCGCCGCAATCCCTCCGCGACCTGTCCGATGCCCAGGGGTGGATAGAGGAATTTTCGGGCAAGGCTGCGCACGGTTCCCCGGCTGCGCGGGAACAGCGCGTCGCGGACGGCGGCCCCGACGGAAAGGTTCTGAATACGCCATTCCGCCAGTTCCGCCGCGATGCGGTGGCACTTGATGCCCCAGACCTTTTCGCTGTATTCCTTGACGAAAATGTCGAACATGGCGCGGCCGAAGCGGCTGACGATCACGTCCTCGAACGACGAGATCCCGGGTGGCCGCACGTATTGGCGGAGCTGTTCGGCCGCGTAATAGAACATGATCGCGGCAGCCCCGCGGACACCGAAACCCCGAAGGGCGCCGAGCGGCCGCCATGGGTAATCGAAATACCGGCCGTTCATGAATATCTTGCTCGAGCGGGCCACCTCGAGCACGTCATCGTCAAGGGCTTGCCTGAAGAGAGTCTCCACGCGCCTGTTATTGGTATGAAACCTGTGCCCGCCGAGATCGAACCGGAATCCGTTTCGTTCAATGGTCCTGGCCAGACCGCCGACCGCGATATCCTTCTCGAAGATTGTGACCGCGGCGCCCGACCGGGCCAGCAGACTGCCCGCCGTGAGGCCGGCGAATCCGGCGCCGAGAATTGCAATCTCCCCGGCGCGGGGCGGCGACCGGAATTCCGGTGGCGCGTCCGCCGCTCCGGGGATCATTCCGTCTTCAGATTTTCGTAATATTCCTGCATCTCCTGGTCCATCCCCTCGGCGCCGCCGCCCTCGCCCGCGCCAGCCCCGTATCCGCCGGCCTCGGCGGCCTCGAAATAGCCCGGTTCGACGCCTGTCCGCGACGAGATGGCATAGCCAAGTAGCCCCGCGCAAACGGTCGCCACGATTACGATCGACACCCATAATGTGGTTCGCAAGGTTTTACTCCTTATCTTTCGTCGGCGGCCCGGCCGACCGCCTTTGCCGGCGCGCGGTCTTTGCTACTGGTTTTGGCCCTCGTCGTTTTCCAGCGAGAGGCCGCGGTAATACTCTTCCATGTCCTGGTCCATGTCGGACTTCAGACCGGCCTTGGAACTATCCCCACCTCCTATCATCCCCACTTCGACCATCGGCGGCACGCTGTAACCCATCAGGAAGCCGATGAAGATGCCCGTGATGAGTATCATGGTCCAAAAATTTCCGTTCATCGCGAACTCATTCCTTCGATCCTGTTATTGCACCGATCTGAACCGACTCTGGAGAAACCTAAGCCTTACGGATGTTCCACTGGAACTTGCCGGACTCCTGAATCCTCTCGACAATCTCGTCGCCGTTGTTCTCGCACATGGTGGCGATCGACTCTCCCGAGGAAGGGTTGTCGAACAGGACCTCGATGATGTCGCCGGTATTCACTTTCTCAAGCGCCTTTTTCGTATAAATTTGCGGATGCGGGCAGACATAGCCCCCCACGTCCAACACGAATACGCCATCTGCTTTCTTTTCGAACTTCATCGCACTCGTCGCCTCCTTAGGTTACGTCCGGTAAAGCCTAGAAATCGGCAGCGGCGAACTGTTTCGCCATCTTCCGTTCCGTCCACCAGTTAAAGAATTTGACCCCGATATAGGCGCCGCCGATCATGCCCAGCCCGAATAGCCATCCAGACGGGTCGCCCTGCGAAACCCTGACGAAAAACGCGCCGACATTGCATCCCAGACCAAGCCGCGACCCTATGCCCATCAGCGCGCCGCCGATAATGGCCCAGGTAGCGAGCTCCAGCGTCGGCTTCTTGAAACGGAACTCGTTACTCAGCAGCGCCATCACCGCCGCGCCGCCGATCAGGGCGAGCGACATCCAGTCGGCCGGGTTAATGGCGGGATTGGGAATTCCGTTGACGAAGCCGAAATAGATGTTGTCCATGTTCTCGGAGCCAAGCTTCTGGAACGCCCAGCCGACCCATTGCGCCTCCTGTGTCGTCACGTACCAGTATCCCGGGTCGAAGACAGTGCCGTTCACGGATATGCCGTAATCGAATCCCATCCGCTCCAGCAGAGTGCCCGCATTCCTGATGCCGAATTTCACCCGCAAACCCTGGATGACGAACATATGCAGGCCGCACGCGATACCGAGCACCAGGCCGGCGATGGCGGTCCGCTTGTTGGCCGTGATCATCGCCCAATAGCCAGCAAGTTCGTCACGGAAAGTGTTGGTGGAGTTTCCGTCCTTGGCTCTCCTGCGCATAAAGCTCTTGCGCGACCAGAAGAGGTAGACCACCACCAGGAGCAGGGTCGCCGGTAGCACGACCCCGGTCAGCAGGTTGCCGAGGAACGCCCCGGCGAAGGAATCGTTTGCCCAGCCCGACATCTGGGCGAAGGTCGTGACCGGCTGATCCCAGACGTATCCTGCGAGATACTGGTCGACCCAGCCGTCGCCGACATTGATCGATTCCGGCAGTCCCTTCGAAAGAGCCGACTCGCGCCAGGACTGCGGCACCAGTTTGTTGGTCCAGCCACCGACATCAACGAACAGCGCCTGGGTGACGCTGATCGACAGCACCACAAGCAGCGCGTTCATATTGCCTTCGCCGGTCTTGTACAGCGAGCCGGATGCGCAGCCCCCGGCGAACACCATGCCGACACCGAAGATAAACCCCGCGACCACCGCGTGGACGCTGGTCGGGGCCGCGTGGAAGGTACTCAGTCCAGTCGCGGTGACGAACGCGCTGACGAACGCGAACAGCACCGTCGCGATCATGATGCCGACAACCATTCGCGGCACGCCGACGGCGAACAGGTCGCGGAACGCGGACGAAAAACAGAACCGCCCGTACTGCAGGCACATCCCGTAGACGAGCCCGAACCACAAATATACGGACAGGTAAATGTAATATTCGTTGTAGAGAAAAGTGCCGATACTGACCAAGGCGAAGAACGCCATTATGCCATAGGCCCAACGGCGTCTCTTGATCGTATCGTTGGCGGTCCGCGTTTCGGTTTCCGCAGTACCCGCTACGGTTGCTTCGGTTGTGATCATAGCCACTGTCACCTTTTGCAACCCGCCACCATTATGGTAAATGATTGATAACCCTTTTGTCGATACAATTTTTACAATGTTATTTCGACCGTCTTTTTTCGTGCCGATCAGGGCGGATGGTACAGATGAACGAAGGTCTTGAATTTGAAAATTCTGTCCGGCGCGGAGAAAGTGCCGGACGGCTGCATTCCCTTAATTCTTGTATTAATGTTGTCGGGCAGCGCCTGGCCGGCGTGGCTTGCGATCACCGCGACCGCATCGCCGGGGCTGCTCGGACCGGGCGCGTAATAGGGCGGCGTGGCGAACTCCCAGGTAAACCGCAGCGGCGAGGTGGAGATGGTTTGCGGGGCGGGCGGCGTCAGTGCGCCATCCCGGTAGACGATCTGTTTTCCGGTGTACAAATCGAGGATGGGAACCAAGACGGCCGGATTGACGATCGACCGCTCCTGGGGCAGCGTAAAGACCTCCACCCGGTCCACCTCCATGGCATCGAGACGTTCGCCCGCCGCCATGAGATTGGCGGCGCTCATTCCCTTGAGCAGCGGCAGATAACCGAAAACGGCGGTCACCAGCGCCGATACGACCGCGCAGGAGACGACGAATCTGCGCATCCGCCCGTCCGACATTTCGCGGAGCGCATAGCCCGCCATCAGGGCCAGCATGGGCAGGGCGATGAGGACATATCGGGTCCGCTTGATGCCCAGGGCCACTATCAGCAGCAACATCCAGGCGATTATCGCATATCTGCGATCCCGCCTCGCAAGAGCGACGGCGATGGAGCACAGCGCGGCGGCGGTAACGAACGGATGGACCTGGAACAGGAACGTCGAGACGTGGCTTTCCCCCCACCGTGCCAGCCCTGGTAACTGATAGCTCCACAACAGTTTCAACTGCGCGGCGACAACGTCGAATTTCATCAGCGCCACCGTCCCGGCGAGCAGTATCGTGGCCAGCCCCATGGCGGCGGCGCGCTTCAGGACGGGTCGCCAGTCACGCTCGAGATGCGCGAGCACTATGACGGGAACGACGCTCAGCATCAGCCAGACGGAGTATTTCGACAGCATGGCCAGCGTGATCGCCAACGGCGCCGCCACCAGGAACCGGCTATCCCCGTCCCTGACGGCCTTGATCGTCGTAAACACGGCCAGGCTGAGGAAAAACATGGCCGGGACATCGACCAGCATCAACGCGGGCTGGGTGAGAAGATAGGGCATCGCGAGAAGAAGCGCCCCGGCCACGCCGCCGACGGTATCGTCCCACAATGTCCTGCCGATCAGCCAGGTGACGACGACTGTCGCGGAAAACAGAAAGGTGGTGAAGATTTGCACCGCAATCCGGGCCTCCCCGAACAGGGTGAAGACCAGCCCGTGCAGAAACGGAACCAGGGGCAGGTCGGTCCAGACGGCGATTTCCCCGCCCCACTCCCGCAGAAAAAACTCGACGCCATACAGCTCAAAATATTTGGCCTGCACGAAATATCTGGCGGTATCGACGATGACCTCGGGCGCGCCCCACAGGAACGCAGCGGCCAGGAAGGACGATACGAACAACGCCGGTGCCTGCCAGCGCCCGGGAACGGATATCCCGGAAACCGCATAGGCGAGGGCTGTCCCGACCGCCAGGGCCGGGAAAACCCAGACGATATCGGCCCGTTCGAAAGCCCATTGCCAACTGGTCAGCCTGTTGTCATCAAGGGAACGGAAGACGTAAAGCGCCGCGAAGGCGGTTAGCGTGACAAGGGAAACCAGCAGCGCGAGGAGGCGCTGGTTGGATTGTTCCGGCCCAGGCCTGTCAACGACGGGCATGCCGGACTATCACGCAGCGCCGGCGCGGCCCGCGCGGTGTCGCCGCCCGGTCACCACGAGATAACCTTGTCGCATGA
>JADFVY010000045.1 GCA_015222795.1 Pseudomonadota bacterium
CTGATATCGTTTGGCCATCTCGGCCAGCGGGATGGGTTTGATCTTCGAGGCGTTGCCCGCCGCGCCGAAGGCCTCGAACCGGGCGGCGCAGAGCTTCGCCATCTCGGCGATCGCGGGCTTGAGGAAGGCGCGCGGGTCGAACTCGGCCTTCTTCTCGGCGGCCACCTTCCGGAACTGGCCGGTGATCGCCATGCGGCAGTCGGTATCGATATTGACCTTGCGAACGCCGTTCTTGATGCCGACGACGATTTCCTCAACCGGGACGCCGTATGTCTGCGGCATCTCGCCACCGAACTCGTTGATGATGTCCTGCAAATCCTGGGGCACCGATGACGAGCCGTGCATAACCAGATGGGTTTCCGGCAGGCGCGCGTTGATCGCCTTGACCACGTCCATCGCCAGGATGTCACCGGTCGGCTTGCGGCTGAACTTGTATGCGCCGTGCGAGGTGCCAATGGCGACGGCCAGCGCATCCACCTTGGTGCGCGCCACGAAATCGGCCGCCTGATCCGGGTCGGTCAGCAGCATGTCGCGGTCCAGTTTGCCCTCAAAACCGTGACCGTCCTCCTTGTCGCCCTCGCCGGTTTCCAGCGAGCCGAGACAACCCAACTCGCCCTCCACCGACACGCCAACCATATGCGAGGTATCCGTCACCTGCTTGGTGATATCGACGTTGTATTCGTAACTGGCCGGGGTCTTGGCATCCTCTTCCAGCGAGCCGTCCATCATCACCGAGGTAAATCCGTTGGTCACCGCCGACATGCAGGTCTGGACATTGTTGCCATGGTCCTGATGCATGCAGATCGGGATATCGGGATGCATTTCCACCGCGCCCATCACCAGGTAGCGCAGGATGGTATCGCCCGCATAGGAACGCGCGCCGCGGCTGGCCTGCAGGATGACCGGGGAATCGGTCTTCTCGGCCGCCTGCATAATGGCGATCAGCTGTTCCATATTGTTGATGTTGAAAGCAGGAACGCCATAGCCATGCTCGGCGGCATGGTCCAGCAACTGGCGCATCGAAATCATAGGCATTGTCGTTCTCCCTGGAAATCCTGGCGGTCAGATCGCATGCACGCCCATCGCCGCTTTCACCATATGATAGGTAATGAAAAGCTGCGACAGCGCCAGAGGATGGCTGATCGCGGTTTCGTTATGTTCGTCGATGAACTGCCCCAGCTTGTCACGCAGATGCTGCGCCTCGGGAATCAGGCCCCATAGCAGTTCTTCCATCGCCTTGGCCCGTTTTGCATCGATATCGCCGGCAATGTCCAGCACGTCAACGGGCTTGCCGTCGATATCGCGCGAAAGCTCCAGCTTCAGCCCGTTGCGCACGCCCAGATCCAGCACCGGCGACAAATCGGGATGCGGCAGGGTCGGCCGCAGCGTATGCCGCGCATTCAGATTGGCACCCGTTTCATCCGACTGGCCGGCGGGCGGGTAAAACTGCACGACGATATCGGCGAAAGTGCGCTGGGGGCGGATGAAATCGGCGCTGTCATGTTCGCGCCTCTTCAACGATTCCCGGACCTGCGCCTCCGTGTAGCCACGCTTGCCGGTATCGCGTTGGATTTTCCACTTCACTCGCAGATCTTCGACCGGCTCCAGATAGACCTTCACGTCATAGCAGTCGCGCATGGCGCGGGTCGAATAGCCGAGCAGCCCCTCGAGAATGACATATTCCTTCGGCACGATATAGTCGGGCGCGTCCAGCGTGCCGTGATGGTGGTTGTAGATCGGCTTGAGGATCGGATGGCCGTCGCGCAGTTGCTTGATATGCTGTTCCAGGATGTCGATGTAGTTGCCGCGCGGGTCCAGCGCGGAAATCCCGTTCTTCGCCCTCTCCTCGCGCGAATAGCGATGATAATCGTCGGTGCAGATTGTCACCACACGTTCCGGACCCAGGATATTGGCGATGCCGGCGGTCAAGGTGGTCTTGCCGGCGGCGGAATCGCCCACGATTCCCAATATGATCGGACGGTCAACCCTACGGTTCAGTGGCATCGGTTTAGTCCTCCGGGCATCCCTATTGGCCCTTTGGGCGCGGGTGCCACGTGGTGAGGATCTGACGCTCCCCGCCCGGCCCTGCGATCATCAGGGTTTGTGTTTTCTCTTGGCTGCGCGTACGCTCGACCCCGTCGAACAGAAGGCCGGTGGTAATGCCGGTCGCGCAGAAATAAGCTTCGTCGGAGCTGACAAGCTCGTCGACGCCATACCATTTGCTGGTGTCGAGGTCCGCCTCGCGCACGGCGATGATCTCGCTGGGAAGCTGCGGATCCAGCCGGCCCAGGAACTCGCCACCCAGCAGACGGATGGCGCAGGCCGATATCACGCCCTCGGGCGTGCCGCCGGTTCCCATCAGCGCATCGATGCCGGAATCCGGGATCGCCGCCATCAGCGCGCCGGCCACGTCGCCGGCGGGATAGAGGGCCACCCGCGCGCCCGCCGCGTGAATGCGCGATACCAACTCCTTGTGGCGCGGCTTTTCCAGTACATAGACAGTGAGTTCCGAGACCGGCTTGTCCAGCGCCTCGGCCAGCACCTTTAGTTTGTCGGCCACCGGCGCCTTGGGGTCGATCTTGCCGCGCACCGCCGGCGGGCCGGCGAATTTTTCCATATAGAAGGCAGGGCCCGGATCGAACATGCTGCCGCGCGGGGCCATGGCGATCACCGCCATCGCGTTGGTCATGCCCTTGGCCAGATAGCTGGTGCCTTCAACCGGGTCGACGGCGATGTCGAACTGCAGCGCCGATGACGGATCACCAAGCTCCTCGCCCTTGTACAGCTCCGGAGCCTCGTCCTTTTCGCCCTCGCCGATGACGACCGTACCACCAACCGGCATGCCGTTGAGGGCGTCGCGCATCGCCTCCACCCCGGCGAGGTCGCCCTGGTTTTTGTCGCCACGGCCGATCCAGTCGTAAGCCGCCCGCGCGGCGGCCTCGGTAACAGCGCGAAGTGAATAAATAAAGGAAGGGTCGGAAGCCGTGGTCCGTGGCGTCGAACTCATATTCTGTTCCGCCGCTATTTGCGTTCCCTGTGTCATGGCCTGCAGTCTGCACCGAATCCCGGACCATGCGAACACTCGCGCGGGTGGGCCGACAGTATCTTGCAGACAGGATTTTACCTACCCGTTCGGGTAGAACCAATGCGGCAAATTGGCGCTGTTTGTATTATTGCGGCTCCAGTGGGCCGGTGCCGGTTCCGCGCAAGCGGGAACCTGCTACCGCGTTGCCCGGCCCAGATACTTGGCGACGGCCTGGGCGCGGTTCTCGACCTCCATCTTGCCGTACAGGTTTTTCAGATGGAATTTCACCGTATTCAGGGAAATCTCGAAATCCTCGGCAAGTTGCTGGTTGGTCATCCCCTTGGATAGCGATTCGAGGATTTCGCGCTCGCGCTCGGTGAGCCCGGCGAGCGGGTTGAGGTCCAGCTCTCGCACATCGACATAGGGGAAGGCCATGCGGCCGCTGGCGACGGCGACCACGGTATCGACCAGGCGTTCCGGCGGGTCGCTCTTGTGGCAGAATCCGGCGGCGCCCAGCGCCATCGCCTGGCGCGGTACGTCGAGATCCTGGCTGCCGGTATAGATGATGATCCGCGGCGCATCCGGCTGGCCTCTGAGTGCGCGCAGCACGCCGGCGCCACTGAGATAAGGCATTTCCCAGCCGGTCACCGCGACATCAAACGAAAGGCGCTCGATAGCTTCCATGAACCTCTCGCCATCGGCAGCGACGGCGACGACGCTAAAGCGCTTGTCGTTTTCGAACAGCGCGCGCAGGCCACTCTGCACGATTGGGCTCTTGTCCACGATCGCGATATCGATAACCTGTTCCTCGCCGTTTTCCGACATGCATTCCCCGAATCGAATATATCCCCATCGTGCCCGCTGGAGCCGAAGGATACAAGCATTTGCGCGCCCTTCGCCCCAACGGCCGACAGTTTGCCGGTACGCCCATATGGCATATAGTCATCGCGGTATTCTGTCTAAAAGATTCCGCCACGGGAGGATCGAGGTATGGAACGCAGATTGTATTTCGTTTTCGGCGATCTGCTGGCTTGCGCCGTGACAGGCGCCGCCGCGGGATGGGTAGTTCATGCCGTCATTCCCGGTGACTGGTTCGCGTTGATCGGAATGGCGCTGGGTATGCTGCTGGGCATGGCGGTCGGGGCGGTCGGCGGAATCCTTTTCGCGCCGCTCTTCGGCAACCTGGAAATCTCGCTGCCGGCGACCCTCGCGGGGATGATGGCCGGATCGCTTGTCGGCATGCTGCGGGGCATGGCCGGGATTGATTCGGTAGCGGCGCTGTGGGTCGGGGCGCTGGCGGGGCTCGCCTGTCTGGCCTACAGCTATGTCCTGCAGGCCAGACTGCATGGAGAGGTCGAATGACGGACCTCAAAACCCGGAAAAAATGGGATTCCGCCGCCGGCCTGTTCGATTTCATCGGCGCTTTCGGCCCGGAGAAACGCTGGGCGCCATTCAAGAGGCGCCTGTTTTCGGGAATGGATGGCAACATCCTGTTCCTGGCGGTGGGCACCGGGCTGGACATCGCCAGCTTTCCCCCGGGCAAGGACATCATCGGAATCGACATCAGCCCCAAGATGCTGGCCAAAGCCGAACCGCGCGCGGCGGCCTATCCGGGAAACATGGCGCTCCAGGTTATGGACGTCCATGATATGGATTTCCCGGACGCATCCTTCGATCAGGTCTACCCCTCATGCACATCCTGTTCCGTGCCCGCCCCCGTTAAGGGCCTGGCGGCGCTGGGCCGGGTGCTGAAACCCGGCGGTTATCTGGGCATGTTCGAACATACCGGATCCCAGTACTTCCCCTTCAACGCGATGCTGAACCTGATGAACCCGGTCGCCCGACATCTCGGGCCCGAGATCAACCGCGACACGGTGGCCAACGTCCACGCTGCCGGTTTCGAAATCACGAAGGTGACCAACATATACCTGGACGTGGTCAAGAC
>JADFVY010000046.1 GCA_015222795.1 Pseudomonadota bacterium
ACTATCGACAACCCGTTCGGCACGAGGGTGTCACCTATGTCTTAGGTACAATCTGTTACCCATGTCTCCGGGTCGGACACAGGGAGAGTTGGTGCGCCCGACAGGACTCGAACCTGTGACCCCCAGATTAGGAATCTGGTGCTCTATCCAGCTGAGCTACGGGCGCGTAGGTTGGCTATATAACGTATCCTCGCGCCATATTCCAGACGTCACGGTGCGATTACTTCAGTGTTTTGAAGCGCTCGGTCGCGGCGACCAGCGCGGCCGTGATGCCGGGTTCCATCGCAGAGTGGCCCGCATCAGCAATTATCTCGTACCGCGCGGTGGGCCATGCGGCGGCCAGTTGATCGGCGACGTGCGGTGGACAGACCATGTCATATCGTCCCTGCACGATCACGCCTGGAACGGCCGCCATACGGCGCGCACCGGCCAGCAACGCCCCGTCATGCAGGAAGCAATCGTGAACGAAGTAATGCGCCTCGATCCGCGCCAACGCCAGGGCTGCCGGATGATCTTCCTTGTGAATAGCTATGTCGTCGCGCGGGATCAGGGCCGAACAGGCGGTCTCGTAACGCCGCCAGGCCAGCGCCGCGGGCATGTGGACGGCCGCATCGGGGTTGGTGAGACGGCGATGGAAACCAGCCAGCAGGTCGTCTCGCTCGGCGGGCGGTAGATGCCCGGCAAAGGCCCGCCCGGCTTCAGGGAAAAAGCGCCTCATGCCGTCGAAGAACCAATCTATTTCCGCGCGAGAGCCCAGGAAAACGCCACGCAGAATCAGTCCGCGACAGCGCTCGGGATGGGACTGGGCATAGGCTAACGCCAACAATGCCCCCCACGATCCACCAAAAATCAGCCAGCTTTCGATCCCGCGATCCCTGCGCAGCGCCTCGATATCGGCGACCAGCGCGTCTGTGGTATTATCTGCGACTTCCGCATGCGGGGTCGCACTGCCGGCGCCTCGCTGGTCGAACAGAATAATGCGATAATGGGCGGGATCGAAAAAACGGCGAGCCGAGGCGGCGATGCCGGCGCCGGGACCGCCATGTAGAAACAGGGCAGGCGCGCCTTTCGGATTGCCGCATTCTTCCCAATAAAGTTCATGGGGTGGATCGACTGCCAGACGGCCGCGCGCATGGGGCTCAATTTCAGGGTAGAGCCGGTTACGGGAAATGTCAGGGTGCGCGTGGTTCATCTTTTGGCTTTGGCGTCAATTATCCAGAATTTCGATCTGTTCCAGATGGGTTGCTTCGATCATAGGGCCATTATACTCATCTAGCCAGCCGCGTACGCGCACGGTCCGGCCTTTCAGCGCCAGCAGATCGAAACCGGCGGCCTCGAAGCTCTTTCGGTGGCGCTTTGCCACCTTAATCGTAAAATCGCTGCGCCAGTCCGCGCCGAAGTTCAAATAGACCGTTCCCCGTACGTCGGCGGCATCCACAACCCGGCCCTCGACCAGCTGAAATCCGCCAATATCACGGGCGAGGGCGTCGGGCGTGCGAACCCTGTACCAATCGTTGCCCCAGATGCCGGCGCCCGCATGCCTGGCGCTGCCTTCGGCCACCAGCATTTCGGCCACGACGGCGCGGTTGTCGGGGAAGCTGTATACCCGCGCCATGCCAGCCGACAGTAATTCCCCCTGGATCCATGTTTCGTCGCCAAGGAACAGATGCGCCAGCCGCCGCCCGTGCCGGTCGACCCGCTGGCCGCCATAGGCCAGGGTCACCTGCCGGTCCAGCACCAGCGCCTCCAGCACCGATTTGGATTCGTCGGCCAGCGGCCATTTATTGAAATTCTTGCGCCCCAATGGCAATTTTGGTGCCTGGATACCAACCAGCCGCACCTGCCAGCCATCGTCCAGCAGCACTGTATCGCCATCGACCACCTCGACGACCTTGGCCCTTTCTCCAGGCTCCAGACGCGCCAGCACACCGTCCGTCGCCGCATATGACACGGCGTACGGGATGGCGGCCATTGTTAGCGCCAGCAATACCAAGGCCCGTTGATAAAGAGGCATTTTCAAACCCTCGCGGTAAATTTCAGGCTTGCGCAATCTCTTGGAGAAGCCAATTCTTAACAATAACCTCCTATAATGCCACGGGTGAGAAAAAAATGGCTCTGACACGACGACATTTCTGCGGTCTTTCCTGCTCGGCCCTGGCAACCGGCCTGGCGGGGTGCGCCTTCAATCCGGCGACCGGCGGGCGAAACTTCATGCTGGTTTCCCGCTCGCAGGAAAAGAAGATGGGCCAGGACGCCTATCCGAAACTGATCAAGGAATTCGGCGGCATTTATAACGACCCCCATGTTACGGGCTATGTCGAATATCTCGGCCGAAAGCTAGCGGCCGTCACTGAAACGCCCAGCGATGAATTCACCTTCACCGTGCTGGACAGCCCCATCGTCAACGCCTTCGCCACGCCGGGCGGCTATGTCTATATCTCGCGCGGGCTGATGGCGCTTGCCAGCAGCGAGGCCGAATTGGCGGGCGTAATCGGGCACGAGCTGGGCCATGTGGTGGCGCGCCACAGCTCGCAACGGATGAGCAAGGCCACTGTCGCCGGCGTGTTTAGTGGATTATTGGGGGCGGGTCGGGTTGGGCAGGCGGTCGGCGGCCTGTATTTGCGCGGCTTTTCGCGCGATCAGGAGTTGGAGGCCGACCGTCTGGGCGTGCGTTACATCAGCACCGCCGGCTATGACCCGGATGCGATGACCAGCTTTCTGGCCAAAATGGGCGCCAACAGCCGCCTGCAAGCACAAGTCGCCGGGCGCGACCCGGAAGAGCTGGACGAACGCGATATCATGTCGACCCATCCGCGCACCAGGGAACGAATGCAACAGGCGATGCAACTCGCCGGTGCCCGCGGGGGCCATGGCACGATAGATCGCGACGGATATTTACAGCGCATCGACAGTATGATCTACGGCGACTCGCCTGAGCAGGGCTATATCCGCGACCGCACATTCATCCATCCCGGTCTGCGACTAAGCTTTAAGGTGCCGGAAGGGTTTGCGATGCACAACACGCCCGACGCGGTGCTGGCGGTCAGCGAGAAGAAGAAGGTCATCATCAAGTTCGACGACGCCGACGAGCCTTTCGATGGCGAGATGACCAGCTATATTGCTGACGACTGGGCCAAGGAGCGCGACCTCCAGGACCTTGCGGCGACACGGTTGGGCGCCCTGCCGGCGGCGACCGCAAAAACCTTTATCGACACCAGGCGCGAGCGGCTGCTGGCACGCATCGCGGCGATCCGGTTCAATTCCAAAAAGATATATCGGTTTATGGCGCTGGCGCCGGGGGAAGGCGTCGCCAATCTGCCTGGCGCCTTCCAGGAAACGATTGCCAGTTTCCGAACACTCAGTGAAGCCGAAGCAGCAGCCGTGCGGCCCTGGCGTGTCAAGATCGCCCGGATCCAGTCCGGTGAAACCGCCTGGAGTCTTGGCCAGCGCATGCCGTTCACAAAATTCCAGACCGAATATTTTCAAATGCTGAACGGCTTGGAAGAAGGAGATCGTTTGATCGCCGGAAACAAAATGAAACTGGTTGTCGAGGGGTAATGCGAGTGCCGCGGGTCGTTCTTCTTTCCCTGTTCATGGTGTTGCCGCTGCTGGGCGGTTGCGAGATCAATCCGGAAACCGGCAGCCTGGTCTTCAACACGGTCAAGCCGGAAGACGAAAGGAAAATCCGCGCCGAGGCGCCCCGGCAAGTGTTGACTGAATTTGGCGGTGTCTATTACGACCCCGCCCTGGCGGCTTATGTCGAGCGGGTCGGACAGAAAATGTCCGAACAGAGTAAGACCCGCAATTTTGATTACCAATTCACCATTCTTGACAGCCCCAGCATCAACGCTTTCGCGCTGCCCGGTGGCTATATATATGTCACCCGCGGCCTCCTGGCGTTAATCAGCAGCGAGGCGGAACTGGCTAGCGTTCTGGGCCATGAATTGGCGCATGTGACTGCCCGGCACGGCGCGCAGCGATTAAGCCGCATGAAGGCCGAGGAACGATTTTGCGCCGCCTTCCTTTGCGACTTCGAACTTCCCGTGCTCAGCGATATGGCGGCCATCGGCATGGACCTCACTTTCGGCGGCTTTACGCAGGATCAGGAACTCGAGGCCGACGAGTTGGGAATTCGCTATCTGAAAAGCGCCGGATATGACCCTCATTCCATGACCTCGTTCCTGAAAAAGCTGAAAGCCCAGACCGATCTGGAGGCAGAGATCGCGGGCCTGACCCTGGAGCAACGCAAGGCCCGCGGATATTCCTCTACCCATCCGCTGACGGTAGACCGAATCGCCCAGTCGAGCGAGCTAACCGGTGACATGGAAGGCGCTGCCGATACCGTGGGCAAGCGCGACTATCTGGTCGCCATCGACGGTCTGCTGTACGGAAATCGCCGCGAATATGGGTTCGTTACCGGCAAGAGCTTTCTGCATCCGATACGCCGTATCGCCTTCGACGTGCCTGAAGGCTACACACTCTATCCCGCCAGCCGGCGCGTGACGGTCGTCGGCGCCGACGGCGCGATTATGTTGTTTGAGCCATCGAGAAAGCTGGTGCGTGGCCCCGTCCTGGATTACCTGGAGACAATATGGGCGGAGGGTATCGTGCTACAGGATTCGCGACGGTTGACGATTAACGGCATGGAGGCGGCAACCGGATGGATGCGCAGTGAAACCGAACATGGCCTTGTCGATTTCCGGCTGGTCGCCATCCGGGTCGAGACCGGCAATATATACCGCTTTTTGTTCATCTCGCCATCGGCGATGACGCCGCGCCTGAGCGAGGGGATGCGCGGCATAACCTACAGCTTCCGCATGATCGACGAAAAGGAAGCAGCCCAGTTACAGCCGCTGCGTATACGGATCGTGAGCGCGGGAAAAAACGACAGCTTGAGCGACCTGGCCTCGCAAAGCAGCTTTACCGACCACGCCGTGCGGCGTTTCTCGGTGCTCAACGATCTCGACGGCCAGACTACCATCGAACCGGGGCGCATCGTAAAACTGGTCAAAAAATAGCCGGAGAATCGGAGCTAGTTCTCCAACAAAAGGTCGCGTGGGCTTTCGACGCGTCGGCCGATGGAATCGCGCAATTTGCCTAAGGCGCGACTTTCAAGCTGGCGCACCCGTTCTTTGCTGACGCCCAACTCGCGGCCGAGCTGTTCCAATGTCGCGCCCTCGTCGGTCAGCCGGCGCTGACGAATGATGGTCTGTTCGCGCGGGCTCAATTCTCCCAGTGCTTCGGCCAGCCATAGCGAACGCGTCTCGCCGTCGCGCATGCCGATGGCGACATCCTCGGGGCTGGGTCTTTGATCGGGCAGAAAATCCTGCCAGTCGTCGTCGGACGTCTCGGTGAGGGGCGCATTGAGCGACTGGTCATGCCCACCCAGGCGGGTTTCCATCGACTCCACCTCGGCGATTTTGACTTTTAATTGCGTGGCGATTTTCTTGCGGCCCTCGTCGCCGAGCCGCGCCCCAGAGGCGTCCTCTATGCGCGCGCGCAGCCGGCGCAGATTGAAGAACAACGATTTCTGGGCCGCGGTCGTACCGGTGCGCACGATCGACCAGTTGCGCAACACGTAATCCTGCATGGCAGATCGGATCCACCAGGTGGCGTAGGTCGAGAAACGGACCTCGCGCTCGGGATCGAATCGGGCCGCAGCCTGCATCAACCCGACATTCCCTTCCTGAACAAGATCGCCCATCGGCAGGCCGTAATTACGGAACCGGCCGGCCGTGCTGACCACAAGGCGCATATAAGCGCGGACCAACTTGTGCAGGGCGACCTCGTCACCTTCTTCGCGCCAGAGGCGGGCCAATTCGAACTCGTACTCGCGTTCGAGCAGCGGCTCTTTCATGGAAGTTTTGATGTAATCCAGATTGGCGCGCTGTGTTTTGGGGTCGTCGATGTGGGCCATTTTCCGTCCAAGCCAGGCCGTGGTCGGCCTTTTTCTGTGTGAGTCCTATATTAAGGTTTACTAACGTACTATAGCAAAAGACGCACTACGGTAGTCAACTATTTTCGCCCACCCATTGCTGAGCCCACTCTTTCCAAAAAACACATTCATGTTCAACGATTTAAGTCGAAAACACGGGATACGATACACCGGTCGAGCGTAAAAAACTTTACGGATCACGCGATTGTCAGGGGGTTTTATCGCCGCCCTCGCGGTTGCGAACGCCAATTTATGGCTGCCTCCGCGGGCTCAACACTCGAAACTGTCCAGGATTGATCCGTCGGGAGCGAAACAGGCGGCGATCAACTTGCCGTCGAAACCGCAGCCGCCGTCCAGCGTCACGGTGAACTCTGTTTCGGCGAAACCGCCATGTTCCGGGTCGAAGCCACGGATGACTCGGGCGAACCCCTCATAGGCGCCGGTGATACTGTCGAAACTGCGCGCCGCCCACCAGAAGGCGTCGCTCTGGGCCGCCAGCGGGCGCTGGGGATCGACACCGCAATTGACAAACAGCAGGCTGCCATCCTCACAGGCCGCGGCGCGCTTCAGATGCGCCATCAGCGTATCGTGACCGGGATGGGCGCGCTGTGCTTCACGCAAGGCGCGGGTCCAGTTGTTAAGCTGCATCGTCCCGCCGGTGGCCGCGTAATTGCCTTCGTCGATGCTGCCGCCATAGGCCGTCAGCGTGGCGTCGACACCGCGCGAAATCACCCAGTTCAGAATCGAAACGGGGTCGCTGGCGAATTGCAGCTGCAGCAGCTTCTGCCACATCTCTTCCTGGCTGCCCCGCAGGTAGACGATATCGTCGGCAAAACGAAGTGGCGGATGCGCCAGCGCCCGGCGCCTGAAATCGAGCAATTCATTGACCGTTTCGACAACCCCCGGCCCGCGGCCAAGATAATTGCCCAGATAGACCAGTACATCGCCCTGCCGCAACCGGGGTTCCAACTCGCCATGAATTGCCGCCAACCTCACCGCATCGCCATGCACCGCGCCAATCGCCCAGATTCGCGAAGTTCCGCGGATGCTGGCGATGGTATTGGTTTCGCGCATGAACACTGCCAGGTGTGGCAGCACCGGCTCGCCAAATGGCGGCCGGCGCCAGTTTAAAAGAAGTAGGGACCGCGCTCAGGCGGCCTGCAGCATGGCTTCCAATTTCTCGGTTGCGGTGCTTTCGTCGAGATCCTCGACGGCCGCGAACTCGCGCACCAGACGGTCGAGCGCCGCCTGATAGATCTGCCGCTCGCTGTAGGATTGGTCGGGCTGATCCGCATTGCGATGCAGGTCACGCACGACCTCCGCGATCGATACCGGATCGCCGGAGTTGATCTTCGCCTCGTATTCCTGCGCGCGGCGGCTCCACATGGTCCGCTTGACGCGGCTGCGACCCCGCAACGTCTTCAGCACGCTCTTCATCTGATCACGCGAAGACAATGGCCGCAGGCCGGAATTCTGGGCCTTGGCGACCGGGATACGCAGCGTCATGCGGTCGGCCTCGAAATGAATGACAATCAGCTCCAGGCTACAGCCCGCAATCTCGGCCTCTTCGATGCCGTGGACCTTGCCTACGCCATGGGTCGGATAAACAACCCATTCGCCACCCTTGATTTTCATACCTTCAATCGTAGCACTCATGGTCTTATTCAGCCCCTTGTGATTTCGTACACTACGTTATTATTTATACTTCCCCTGCGCCGGATTTTCGGCCAGGCAGCGATACCGACATTCGGGTCATTCCTTTGTTCCAGGAGATTCAGCCCTTGGCTCCGGCCACAACAAACCAGCCACCGTCACTAGAACGCTCACTCTTTTCCGCGCTTTCATATCGAGCGCCGTCGCGGTCCGTGGGTGGTCAGATCCTGTTTTGTGTATTGGGGACAAACTCGCGCGGCTACCGCATTGCGGAGACGGCGAAACCCATCCTCAACTCGCTACCAAGAAATAATATAACACATTTTTCAGCCAATTTACAGGGGCTTGATGTCAAACGCCTCTTTTGGCAAAATGGCAGTCACGCTTACCTTTTATTGCACTGCGGCAAAATGCCGCGTGGCGCGGGGGCCTGTCGGGCCGCAACCCAAAGAAAAATACCTGAAATGCGCTATTTTGCGGGTTTGGCGCTGAATTCGCTCTCGAATTTACCGGGCTTGTCCTTCCACTCGTCGGCGTCGGGCAGCGGGTCTTTCTGGCGTGTGATGTTCGGCCATTTTTCCGAATATTCGCGGTTCATCTCGACCCATTTCTCGCCTTCGCTGTCGGTATCGGGCTGAATCGCCTCGATCGGGCATTCCGGTTCGCAGACGCCACAGTCGATGCATTCGTCGGGGTGGATCACCAGCATGTTCTCGCCCTCGTAGAAGCAGTCCACGGGGCAGACTTCGACGCAGTCCGTATATTTGCAGCGGATGCAGTTGTCGTTGACGATATAGGTCATGCCGGCAATCTCCTGAAAATCAGCCTTCAATATCGCCGGCGCCGCCGGCCTCACCGGAAAGGCGGTCCAGCACTCTCTTGCGCGCCTCGCCGCTTTCGCGGTCCGTCACATACAAAAGTCCGGCCACCCTGCGCAACATATTTGATTCGAAATCATGCAGCGACCCGTCCGCATACGCGACTTCCCACAGCATTTCAATCATGGAAACGCGCTCGTCATTGTCGAAATTGGCGCGGACCTCCTTGGTGAAACCGTAAAGCCCGCCGGCCAGTTCAGTCTCCTCGTCCGCCGCCTCGATCAACTCGGCTACATCCGCGCTCTCCATTCCGAAGCGGTCCTTCAGCAGCGATGCGATGCGCACGCGCTCCATGCCGTCGAAGGCGCCGTCCAGCTTCGCCGCCTCCACCAGCAACGCCGCCGCCGCCAGCCGCAATTCGGCCTTATCGTGCGGCTCGCCATCGGGCGCCTTGCCCTTCCGCCGAAACAGAAAATCGCGAATGAAATCCACCATGGGGCGTGCCTAGCACGCGGTGGGCGCGGCTTCAACCCGATGGGACAGGGGTCACCCCCGCAGCCGGTCCGTTTCCCGCCTCTCCTTCTTCGTCGGGCGGCCGGCGCCTCTTTCGCGCTCGGCCGGCTTGGCCTCCGCCGGGGCGTCCGCTTGTCTGCGGGGTTGGGGCGGGGCGAGGTCGGTGTAGAGGGTTTGCGCTTCCGTCGCCGGGCCGCGGCGCTTGCCGATGGCCTCGACGCGGATTACCCTGATATGGTCGCCTTTCGGGAAGGTCAGCACGTCGCCGGCGCGGGCCTGGTAGTGGGGCTTGGAGGTCGGCGTCTCGTTGATGCGCAGGCGCCCGGCGGCGACC
>JADFVY010000418.1 GCA_015222795.1 Pseudomonadota bacterium
TCGGCCTCGTCGTCGGCCGGCGTGCCCATCAGGGTGACGATCCGGCCATAGGGCGCCATGGCGCGGAAGGTGTCCCGCATCCCCTCGGGCCCGATATTGTCCAACGCGACATCCAGGCCGCGCCCGCGGGTCCATTCCATGGCTTGTGCGACGAAGTCCCGGTCGCGGTAGAGGATCGGCCTGTCGGCGCCCAGTCCGGTGACGAATTCCGCCTTCTCGTCGCTGCTGACCGTGGTGGCGACTTTCGCCCCGCACAACGTCGCCAACTGAATCGCCATATGGCCGGTGCCGCCGGCGCCGCCGTGGATCAGCACATGCTCGCCGGGCTGCAAATCGGCGCGTTCATAGAGCCCCTCCCAGCAGGTGATGGTGACCAGCGGCAGGGCCGCGGCGCTCTGGAAATCGACGCGTTTGGGGATTGCCACAAGCTGGCTTTCCGGGACCACGGCGAATTCCGCGTATGTCCCCGGATGGCCGCCGATGCCGCCATTGCAGAAACAGACCCGGTCGCCGGGCTTGAACCGCGTGGCCCCGGCGCCGACTTCCTCGACCACGCCGGCGCCGTCATGGCCCAGCACCAGCGGCGCATCGCTTGTCACATAGGGGCCGAGCGCGCGGAAGAATCCGTCCGCCGGGTTCAATGCCGCCGCCTTCAGGCGCACCAGCACATCGCCGGGTCCGCCCGGCCACGGCAGCGATACTTCCATGTTTTCCAGCACTTCCGGCCCGCCGGTCCCGTTGCAGACAACGGCGTTGGTCTTGAACGACATTCAGTGTTTCCTTTTCAGATCATGCCCAGTTCGGCGCGTTTTTTCCGGCTCCAGGCCTGGGTGATACGGTCGGCGGTGATGGCGATCACCGCCATGCCGACGCCGGCCACCATGCCGACGCCGAAATCACCGTTGCCCAGCCCGATATAAACCTGCTGGCCCAGATCCTTGGTACCCACAAGCGCCGCGATCACCAGCATCGAGATACCATACATGATGGTCTGGTTCAGCCCCAGCATCAATTCGGGCAGCGCCATCGGCAGCTTTACCTGCCACAGCAACTGCCATCTGGTGCAGCCCATGGCGGTGGCGGCCTCGACAACTTCCGCCGGCAGGCTGCGCAACGCATGTTCGCTGTAGCGCACGGCCGGCACGATGGCATAGGCCATGATCGCCAGCAGCGCTGTGAAATCGCCGATCTTGAAGATCATCAGGATCGGAATCAGCGGCACGAATTGCGGCATGGTCTGCAGCGTGTCGTTGATCGGCCGGATGAAGGCGGACACCCGCTTGTCATGCGCCGCCCAGATTCCGATGGCCGAGCCGGTTACAAAGGAAGCGATCACCGCGATGCCGCAGAGGTAGATCGACAGCACCGCCAGTTCCCAGATACCGGTCAGCAACAGATAGGCGAGCCCGGCCAGGACTCCCGCGGCCAGTCTGCGCCCGCCCGTGCCCCAGGCCAGGCACCCGATTATCGCAAACAGCGCCGGCCAGGGAATGTTGGTCAGCCCGAAATAATAGACCATGCCGGCCAGCAGCACCGCCATCGCCGCCCTGATTGAAGAAGCCCGCGCCGCCAGGAACGCCAGCCCGCACACCAGCAGCACATATCCAGCCACATGAATGGCGCCGGGATCGAACCCCCAGGTTCTGGGGCCAACGGTATTTTCCAGCCCGATCCGTAGCGGCAGCATGACAAAGAAAAAGCTGATCTGTTTGATGTAACTGATGACGCCCTTGTACTCGACGACGATATAGAGGATCGCGTCGTTCATCGGCTTGGCGGGGAAGAAGGTCCATTCCTTGGGATAATCGACCAGGAAGGGCAGAAACCAGACGGATAATGCGACAACCGGGACAAGGATCCCCACCGCGATCAGATGCGCGTGGCGTTGCGCAAAAGGCCGTTCGGCGGCGTGGAGATCTACATCATGCGTCGCAAAACCCCGGCTGACCCGGTCCATGATCATGGCGATCAGCGCAATCACGACACCGGCCAGCAGGCTTTCGCCGAACGAGGCCTTGCGAATGGTCGACAGAACCTCCCAGCCGATATCGGCGGTGCCGCCGATGATCGAGGCGATGATCACCATGCTTAGCGCCGCCATGGTGGTCTGGTTGACGCCCAGCAGAAGCTGGCGCGAGGCCGAGGGCACGCGCACCTGCCAGAATAATTGTCCCTCGCTGGCCCCCGCCATCATGCCGGATTCAATCGCCTCGGACGGCACCCGTTCCAAACCCAGCACCGTATTGCGCACCATCGGTGGGAAGGCATACAGCAAACTGGCGACCAGCCCGACCACCGTGCCGAAGCCGAACAGCAGCAGGATCGGGATCAGATAGGCGAAAACCGGCACGGTCTGCAGCAGGTCCAGCGACGGCATGACGATGCGTCTGGCGCGCGGCGACCGGAACGCCAGCACGCCGAACCCAAACCCCACCGCGATGGACATCGGCACCGAAATCGCCACCAGCGCCAGCGTATTCATGCTTTCCGTCCAGTAACCGACGATCAGCATGTAAAACATGCTGGCCGAGGCGAAGGCCGCGAGACGCCAGCCGTCCGCCTTATGCGCGACGATCACCGTGAGCCCGATAACGATCGGCCAGGGAAGCCCGTGCAGGACCCACTGCATGAAGGTAATCGGCCACCCCATCAGCCAGCCCAGACCCCTGAAAAACCAACCGAACCATTCGATGAACCAGTCCATGAAGGCATTGAGGATGCCGACCAGCGGCAACACCAGATCTTTGGGCCAGGCGATCAGCCAGGAAAAATCACCGGCACCCAAAATGCAAAGCAGGGTAAACAGCACGACCCCAGCCCACATAACGGTCTGCCTGTCGCGTAGCAGATTCACAAGCCTATCCACTGGCGGCGAGCGCGGCGATCACGCTTTTCGGCGTTACGATTCCGATCACGGCGTCGCCCTCGCCCGTGACCGCGATTCCCGCCTCGTGCCCCGCCAACAAGGGCAAAAACTCTTCCAGCTTTGCGTTGGCGTTGACGGCCGGGCGGTCGCCGCCGGGACTGGCGGCGGCGTCCATGACATCCGAAGCCGCCAGCACACGGGCGCGTGGCACCTCGCTGGTAAATTCCGAGACGTAATCGTCGGCCGGGTTCAGCACCAGTTCGGTCGGCGAGCCGATCTGAACGATGACACCGTCGCGCATGATCGCCATGCGATCGGCGATACGCAGGGCCTCGAGAAAGTCATGGGTGATGAAAACGATGGATTTACGCAGCATCTGCTGCAGCTTCAGGAACTCGTCCTGCATCTGACGGCGGATCAGCGGATCGAGCGCCGAGAAGGGCTCGTCCAGGAACCATAATTCCGGTTCCACCGCCAGGCTGCGGGCGATGCCGACGCGCTGCTGCTGGCCGCCGGAAAGCTCACGCGGGAAGGCGTTCTCGCGCCCGGTCAGACCGACCAGATCAACCACCCGCTGGGCGCGTTCCCGGCGTTCGGCCAGGCCCTCGCCCTGCAATTTCAGGGGAAATGCCACATTGTCGATGACGTTGAGATGCGGCAGCAGGCCGAAGCTCTGAAACACCATGCCCATCTTGTGGCGGCGGATATCGATAAGCTCTTTGTTGGAGACCGCCAGCAGATCCTCGCCATCAAGCAACACGTGGCCGGCAGTCGGTTCCACCAGCCGCGAGAGGCAGCGCACCACGGTCGACTTGCCGGAACCCGACAGCCCCATGATCACGAAAATCTCGCCGACCCTAACGTCGAAGCTGACATTGCTGGCCGCAACGATATGGCCGGACTCGCGGATAGTCTCGGCATGGGCGGCCGGATCGGGCAGATCGCCCTCGCCGCCCGTAAAGAACTGCCTGGGATGTTCGCCGTAGACCTTCCACACATTCCGGCAGGAAAGTTTGATCTCCCCGTCCACCTTGATCACCGCCCCTGTTGTCTGCCGGGAAAAGAAAGGGCGGCATCCTGTTGAATGCCGCCCCTGTCCCCATTTTCTACTTCATTGCCGCGTCGACCCAGGGTTGCCATTTGGCCTTGTTGGCCGCAACCCATTCCTTCGCGACGTCCTTGACGTCCCGACCCTTGTTATCGACCTCAAGCATCATCGTGTTCTGGTCCGGATTGGTCAGGGTATAGCCTTCCAACAGTTTGTAGGCCGCCGGCCATTTGCCCGCCATGCCCTTCCAGGCCGCCTTGTTCACATTGGCCTGTGCGAAGCCGCAATCATGCACCGCATTCGGGTTCGGTCCCACCTTGGCGTCCTCGTCGCAGCCATCTTCCCAGGCCGGCAGATCGACCCAGTTGAATTCCATTTCCGCGAAGATCCAATGCGGCGCCCAGAACATCATCAGGATCGGCTCCTTGGAGGCTAGCGCGCTTTTCAGCTCGGCGATCATGGCGCCTTCGCTGCCGCCCGGCACCGAGACGAAGGGCATATCGTTGGCCTTCACGAAATCGGTGGTGCGGGTGCCCCAGTCGGCCGGATAGGCGATCACGCGGCCGTCCGGGAAGGTCTCGGCATTGCCGAAGGCATCGGCGCATTTCATCAACGCCTTCCAATCGGGAAGGCCCGGGCATTTCGCTTCCATGTAGGGCGGATAGATCCAGCCCTCGCGGGTCTGCAGGCCCAGCTTGCCGGCCAGCACGATATCGCCGCTGGCCACCGCCTTGGGATAGATCTCGCCGACATTATTGTCCCAGTTCTCGGGGTTGGCGGTCAAATTGCCCGTGGCCAACGCCGCGTATTGCGGCACCGCGCCGGCGGTGACGTATTCGACGTTATAGCCCATGTCTTCCAGCAGGGCGCCGTAGATGTAGGTCGAAAGATGCTGGCCGGTCCACTCGTTGACCGCCAGTTTGATCGGATCTTTCGATTCCGGCACCCCGGCCTGTGCCGGAGAGATCACGGCAATCGCCGCGGCGGCCATGACGGCCGAAAAGAGTAATTTCGTTGTGCGTAACATACTGGTCGCTCCCGATTTTGTTTTTATATCCGGTTCCCTGGAACCGAACTACCGGACAATCTAACAGATTGCCCGGTCATTAAAAGCACCAGTTTGCCTCCCGGGATATCGGCCGCGCGCCGCCAAGGTTGGCTGTGCGGAGCTAATCCGGCTTGGGCTTGATGTATTCGTCGATCACCGCCATGACCTCACGGTCGAATCCATCGGGCCGCCTGAAGTTCATCATTTCGCATTCCTGGAGATAGCTGAGCACGCTGTTTGTATTCCAGGCTTCACGATTGAAGCTTGCCTCGTCGGGTGAAAAGTATCGCTCGACCTCGCGGATAAAGAAGGTGGCGAATTCACGGCCGCCCATCCACCCCTCGATTTTCCCCTGCATGGTCGGAGCGAGCCAACTGCCGCCGCTGCCCGCGCACCATTCCTCGAGCATGATGAAGATGCCCAGCTTGATGGCATCCATGTCCCGCCAGCCATTGATCTTGCCGAAATAGGGTACGACGTCCATTTTAACGAATACGTCATGCTCCAGGTCGAGTTCGGTAATGTAACGCCGGATCGTGTCGTAGCAGCAGGAGTCCAGCGTAATCAGCGCCTTCAGCGCATGCGACAGCGCCACCGTCTCCTCGTTCATGTAATAGTTCCGGTGCTTCGCACTTAGCGGCACCCTGTCCATCCA
>JADFVY010000419.1 GCA_015222795.1 Pseudomonadota bacterium
ATGAAATTTGCCATGCAACGAGTATACATCAGGTTGGCGCTAAATCCGACAGACTGCTAGTGGAGTGAATCTAACGGATGGTATCCATGGGTACCATCCGTTAGATTTACTCCACCAGCCTGATTTGCTTCTCCAGGACGGTAAGGGCCTCGGTCATCGTGCGGCCGCTCTTCAGTTGCTGCCGACCGCTAAACACCACATAATCGCAGTTCTTGCCTACCGCGCGCTTGGCCACGGCGAAAAGCGGCTGGTCGAAGGTATGGCGAAAAATCGAAAAAACGCAGGTCGGGCCATACTGGTCGATGGCGTAATCCTTCCACTCGCCCGTGGCGACGCGGCGGCTGTAAAGATCCATGAGCTGGCGTAGTTCCTGGCGGTCGAAAAAGACGCGCTGGCGACTGTTCTTTTTGCGATAATCGGAAAGCCGGAACATCTCCGTCATGCGAAAATTCTCCGGCGGGCAGGCCGGGCGCCGCCGGGTCGGCGGCCCATATGCGATTTGGCTATCGTTTCCGAGTCGGTCTGCGTCACTTGCGCATGATCCCCCAAAAGCCATTCCGGGCAGGCATGCTGCCACCCGTTATTGTGACTCAAGCCGCGTTTCGGTGCAAGCTTTGCCGTGGCTATGTTTGACGGTTGCGGTCGGGACGCGATCTCTGCACAATCGCCCCCGGAAAAAGAGTATCGTCGTAACCGTTCAGGAGGCCCCGCCATGTCCGATCAACCGCCCGTCTGCGATTTCGGCCGGGCCGCCCCGGATTTTGATTTGCCCGGCATCGATGGCCGGCAGTACCGGCTTTCGGACATCAAGGGACGGAACGGTACGCTGGTGATGTTCATCTGCAATCACTGCCCCTATGTGAAGGCGGTGGCGGAGCGCATCGCGCGCGACTGCGCCGAACTGGCGCGGCACGGGATCTCCGCCATTGCGGTCATGTCGAATGACGTCGCTACCTATCCGGCCGACGCGCCCGACAAGATGAAACTGTTCGCCCAGGCCCACGGCTTCGCCTTCCCTTATGTTTATGACGAAACCCAGCAGGTCGCGCGCGCTTACGGCGCTATCTGCACCCCCGACTTTTTCGGCTTCAACGCCGACTTGAAACTGCAATATCGTGGCCGGCTGGATGAATCGCGAAAGGATGCGGCGCCGTCCGAGGTCCGCCGCGACCTGTTTGAGGCTATGCTGCAAGTCGCGCGTACCGGCGAGGGGCCCCGCGACCAGGTCCCCAGCATCGGCTGTTCCATCAAGTGGAAAGAGACGGCGTGAAGGAGGCGGGAATCGGCCGGGACCGGCTCTTTATCCCTGTGTCTTGGTGTCTCCGCGGTCAAACCTCTTTTCCCCTTTGCCACGGGGCCTTCGCGCCGCTATGTTAGCCGCCGATTATGGCATAGGAGATGGGCGTTGAGCGATATCAGTCGCGAGGTCGACGAAGAACTTCGTCGTGAGAACTGGGAAATCCTCTGGAAGAAGTACGGCAAACTCTTGATTGCCGCCGCGGTGGCTCTGGTTTTGGGGACGGCGGGCACGGTTGGTTGGCGTGAGTATGATCGAGGCCAACGGGAGGACGCGGGTGGCGTGTTCGGCACGGTAATCGCCGAGGTCGAAAATAGCGAGAAACCTGGCGTGGCCGCCGATCTATTGGCCGCCTATATCCCGGGTGCACCCGACGGCTACGCCATGCTGGCGCGCCTTCGCGAGGCCAAGCTGCGCGCCGACGCCGGCGAGACGGAGGTGGCGATCGCGTTATATGATGGACTGGCCGGCGACAACTCGGTCGAACCTCTGTTCCGCGACCTTGCGGCGCTTTATTCGGTGCGCATGCAAATCGATAGCGGCGATCCGATCGTGCTGGGCGCACGGTTGTCGTCGCTGGCGGCTGACGGCAAGCCCTGGCGCTATACCGCGCGCGAGATGCAAGCCGTCCTTGCCTTGAACGGTGGGGATAGCGCCGCCGCGCGGGAGGTCTTCACGAAACTTGCCGATGACATGGACGCGCCGGACAGCCTGCGCACGCGCGCCGCGGAAATGCTGCGCGCCATGGGACCTTCCTGACCGGGATGGCGCGCATATGACCTTTTTTCGCCAGATTGTGCCGATCGCGTGCCTGACGGCCGCGTCGTTTCTTTTCACCGGTTGCGACTGGTTCGGCGAGGCTGAGGCGCCGCCGCTGCTTGGCGAACGCATATCCGTTCTGGTCAGTGACAACGAACTTAAACCCGATCCGCAACTCGCGGGTCAGCCTGTATCGCTTGGCAAGGCGGTCAATAACGGCGCCTGGTCGCAGGCCGGTGGCAGCCCCTTGCATGCGGTCGGCCATGTCGCCGGGCCGTCGTCGATCGGCCGCGCCACCTGGGACGTCGATATAGGCTCCAGCGCGGGCAGCCGCCGGCCGCTGCTCAGTGGTCCGGTCATCGCCAACGGCCGTGTTTTCACCATGGATTCCAAGTTCCGCATTTCCGCCTACACCGTGGACGAGGGCGACCGCCTGTGGCGGGTCGAGCGCGACCCGGTCAAGCGCGACTGGGAAGCTTTCGGTGGCGGCCTGGCCTTCGCCGACGGAAAACTCTATCTCAGCACCGGTTACGGCCAACTGAGTGCCATGAACCCGGAAAACGGCGCGGTGATCTGGGAACATGATCTGCCGGGGCCGATTCGCGCCGCGCCCCTGGTCATGGACGGCATGGTCTTCGCGGTCACCGTCGACAATCAACTCTTCGCCGTCGATGCCGGAACCGGCGAACGCAAATGGCGCCATGCGGGTTTCGCCGAGACCGCGATGCTGCTGGGCGCGGCGACGCCGGCGGGAATCGATGGGACCGTAATCGTTCCCTATTCCTCGGGCGAGGTATTCTCCCTGCGCGCCTCCGATGGCCGCCCGATCTGGTCGGACAATCTGGCCGCCGTGCGCCGGGTCGACGCGGCCTCGTCGCTGGCCGACATCCGCGCGCTGCCGGTCACCGATGGCGCCCTGGTCTATGCGATCAGCCATTCCGGCCGGACCGTTGCCATCGACATGCGCACTGGCGCGCGGGTCTGGGAACGCAATGTGGGAGGCGTCCGGACGCCCTGGATCGCCGGCGACTGGTTGTTCATGATCAGCAATGAGTCCCAGGTCATCGCGCTCAGCCGGCGCGAGGGCAGGATCCGCTGGATTGCTCAATTGGACCGCTACGAGGATCCCGAGGACAAGGAGGATGCGATCCACTGGTATGGTCCGGCGGTCGTCGGTGGGACTGTTCTGGTGTTCGGCGGCCATGGAAAGGGCGTTGCGATCGATCCGGCCGACGGCACGATCAAGGAGACATTCAACTCGCCCGACGACGTAATGGCCATTGCGGTAGCCGGCGAGACGCTCTATCTCCAGACCGAGGACGCGGATCTCTACGCCTACCGGTAACTTTTACCACTTGCGTGGAATAGGCATTGGCCCGGTGCCGGGCTAACGGACAAATATAAAATGACTTTCAGTGTAGCCATCATCGGCCGCCCCAATGTGGGCAAGTCCACCCTGTTCAATCGGCTGGTGGGCAAGCGGCTCGCCCTGGTCGACGATACGCCGGGCGTTACCCGCGACTGGCGCGAGGGCGAGGGCCGTATCGCGTCCTTGCGTTTTCGCGTGCTCGATACCGCGGGGCTGGAGGACGCGCCCGATGACTCGCTGGCCGGGCGCATGCGCCGCCAGACCGAACAGGCCCTGCGCGCCGCCGACGTGGCCCTGTTCTTGCTGGACGCGCGCGCCGGCGTCACCCCGGTGGACGAACATTTCGCCGATCTGCTGCGCAAGGAATCCGTCCCCGTCATCCTGGTCGCCAATAAATGCGAGGGCAAGGCGGGCGAACCTGGCCTGTTGGAGGCGTACGCGCTGGGTCTCGGCGATCCGGTACCGGTTTCGGCCGAGCATGGCGAGGGCATGGGCGACCTGTTCGAGGCGCTGCTGCCCCATGCCGATGAGGCCGAATCGCGCGATGCCCTGATTGCCGGGGAGGTTGAGGAACTGGCGGACGGCGTGGTGCCAGACGATGAAGAGGAAGACGATCGCGGCCCCCTGCAACTCGCCATCGTCGGGCGCCCCAATGTCGGCAAATCCACCCTGATCAATCGTCTTCTTGGCGAGGAGCGCCTGTTGACCGGGCCCGAGGCTGGCATCACCCGCGATTCCATCGCTGTCGACTGGTCGTTCCAGGGCCGGCCGGTGAAACTGGTCGATACCGCCGGCCTGCGCCGCCGCGCGCGGGTCAACGAGAAGCTCGAGAAGCTGTCGGGCAGCGATACCATGCGCGCCATCCGCTTCGCCCAGGTCGTGGTGGTCATGCTGGACGCGGAACTGATGCTGGAAAAGCAGGATTTGACGATCGCCCGCCAGGTGGTGGAAGAGGGCCGGGGCCTTATTATCGCCGCCAACAAATGGGATATTGTCAAGAATCCCAAGCAGACATTGAAGGCGCTTCAGGAAAAACTGGAGATCACGCTGCCCCAGGTGCGTGGCGTCCCCGTGGTCACCATCAGCGCGCTCGAGGGCCGCAATCTCGACCGGCTGCTTGGCACGGTGTTCGACCTGTACGACCTCTGGCGCTCGCGCATATCCACGGCGAAACTGAACGACTGGCTCAATGCCATGACCACGGCCCACCCGCCGCCGATGGTCGCCGGTCGGCGTATTCGCCTGCGTTACGCCACCCAGGTCAAAACCCGCCCGCCGACCTTCGCTATCTGGTGTTCGCGCGGCAATGAATTGCCCGATTCCTACACCCGCTACCTGGTCAACGGCCTGCGCGAGGATTTCGACCTCGAGGGCGTACCGCTCCGTGTCCTCCTTCGAAAAAGCGAAAACCCTTACGCGGACAGGGCAAAGAAGCGGCGGTAGGGGGCAG
>JADFVY010000420.1 GCA_015222795.1 Pseudomonadota bacterium
CGGCATCGCGGCGCGACACGCGCCTTGCCGGATGAACTTGTAAAGCCGTCCCATGGGTACCATCCGTTGGGTGGAGACCACTATATCGGGCAAGGGTGGAACGGGGTCGGATTATTCCTCCGCTCGCCACATCTCCGGCGCATGGTTCAGGCGTTCGATCAGGCCTTCGCGCTGCTGTTCCAGCGCCTTGGGCAGGTGGCTGTCGAACTGGGCGAAATGCGCTTTTTGATCTTCCGCCTCGGCCAGGCCCTCGGCGCGGTCGATGGCGGTGAGGTCGAGGAAGGCTTCGCGCGGGAAGTCGAGGCCGGTCCACTCGATATCCTCATGCCGCGGCATCAGGCCGAACGGGCTGGTCAGCGCGCCGGCGTGGCCGCGAACGCGGTCGACGATCCATTTGATGACGCGCATGTTCTCGCCGAAACCGGGCCAGATGAACTTGCCGTCCGCATCCTTGCGGAACCAGTTGACCCGGAAGATCGGGGGCGCCTCGGGCACCCGGCTCTCCATCGCCAGCCAGTGCGCCCAGTACTCGGCCATGTTGTAGCCGCAGAAGGGCAGCATCGCCATCGGGTCGCGCCGGATCGCCGCCTGGCCGACAGCCGCCGCCGTCGCCTCGGAGCCCATGGTGGCGGCCAGATAGACGCCGTGGGACCAGTCGAAGGACTGGTAGACCAGCGGGAAGGTCTTGCTGAGCCGGCCGCCGAAAATGAAGGCGCCGATCGGCACGCCCTGGGGCGCTTCCCAGTCGGGATCGAGGCTGGGGCACTCGCTGGCCGGCGCGGTGAAGCGCGCGTTGGGGTGGGCGGCGGACCGGCCGCAATCGGGCGTCCAGTCCTCGCCCCGCCAGTCGATGACGTGGGCCGGCGGCTCGCCGTCCATGCCCTCCCACCAGACGTCGCCGTCGTCGGTCAGCGCCACGTTGGTGAAGATGCAGTTGCGGCGCAGCATGCGCATCGCGTTGGGGTTGGAGGCCATGGAGGTGCCCGGCGCGACGCCGAAATAGCCGGCCTCCGGGTTGATGGCGTACAGCCGCCCGTCCTTGCCCGGCTTGATCCAGGCGATGTCGTCGCCCACCGTCGTCACCTTCCAGCCGTCGAAGCCCTCCGGCGGGATCATCATGGCCAGGTTGGTCTTGCCGCAGGCGCTGGGGAAGGCGGCGGCGACGTATGTCTTCTCGCCCTCGGGGCTCTCCAGCCCCAGGATCAGCATATGCTCGGCCATCCAGCCCTCGTCGCGCGCCATCGCCGAGGCGATACGCAGCGCGAAACATTTCTTGCCCATCAGCGCATTGCCGCCATAGCCCGAACCGTAGGACCAGATCGTGCGGTCCTCGGGGAAATGGACGATATATTTGGTCTCGCTGCAGGGCCAGGGCGTGTCGGCCTCGCCGGGCGCCAGCGGCGCGCCGACCGAATGCATGCAGGGGACGAAATCGCCCTCGTCGCCCAGCACATCCAGTACCGCGTCGCCCATCCGGGTCATGATCCGCATATTGGCGGCGGCGTAGGCCGAATCGGTGACCTGCACCCCGATATGGGCGATGGGTGAGCCCAGCGGCCCCATGCTGAACGGACAGACATACATGACGCGGCCGCGCATGCAGCCGTCGAACAGGCCGGTCAGCGTCTGCTTCATTTCGGCCGGGGCGACCCAGTTGTTGTTGGGGCCGGCCTCGGCCTCGGTGGGCGAGCAAATGAAGGTGCGGTCTTCGACGCGGGCCACATCGTCGGGGTCGGAACGGGCCAGGAAGCTGTCGGGGCGCTTGTCAGGGTTCAGGCGGATCAGCGTGCCGGCCTCGACCATCTCCGCGCACAGGCGGTCATATTCCTCCTGCGAGCCGTCGCACCAGTGGACGGAGTCCGGCTTGCAGAGTTTGACCGCCTCGTCGATCCAGGCCAGCAGCTTCGCGTGGCCGATCCCGGCTTTCACAATGTCGATGTCGTGATTGTTCATTGTTTCCCGTCCGGTAAAAATATCTTTAAATCAGATGGTTACGCCTCCGGATCAACCGGCCCGGTTTCCCGTAATATTTTTAATACAGACAGGATGTTAGACAAGCCCGGCTTTCGGCGAAACCCCAAATTTTCCCCGGCGCCATAAAAAAAGGGGAGCGAAATCCCCACCCGGTCAGGTGGAGCCGGCACCGACGCACGCCGACCCGCAATTCGAGCCCATGCAAAGGCGTTTCCCGCGGGTTTCAGGAGGGCGACATGGAACCGGCGATCGGAATTTTGCCGCCGCCGCGCCGCTGCCGCATTCTCAAACACAAAATTCCAAGGGTAGATGTTGTCCCCGGGACAGTGGAAAGCAGACCTGAACCGGAAACCGTCGCGGGGGCCGCTGCTGACCCAGGCTGTGTCAAAACTATCTTCGGGCGCTCCAAGCGGAATATTCGCCTATTCACCGAATTCTTACAGTTAATTAAATCAATGGCTTAAAAAATCGTGCCTTCGGGAAACTGCACAAATTTGCCCCGCCATCCGGTTTAGCCGGGGTTTTCACACAGCCTGGACCCATACCGGAAATTTGCGGGAAAGCGGACATCTACCTGATCTCCTCCCACCAACTCTGAGATCGAAACGGCTCGCCCATGGTGACAAGCTCGCCCACGCGTGGGGTCACCAGATCCACATCATGCGCGTTGGCCGCCTTGACCGCCCGTGTAATGGGCTCGTCCCAGTCATGAAACGCTATATTGAACGTTGCCCAACTCACAGGAAGCATGCGGCGCGCCCGGACGGCAAGATGCGCCCGAACCGCATCCTCGGGATCCATGTGGCTGTAGATCCAGGAAGCGCCAGGGCCGTATTGCCCGATCTTGATAATCCCCAGGTCGAAAGGACCCAGCCGGTCGCCGATCTGCTGGAAATGATCGGCAATTCCTGAATCGCCGCTATAAAAAACGTTGTGCCTGGGCCCGATGACCGACCAGGAAGACCAGAGCGTTGCCTTATAATCGAAAATTTCCCGGCTCGAATAATGTTGGGCCGGCGTGCAGATTATAGTCAGCCCGCCCATTTTCGCCGATTCCCACCAGTCCAGTTCCGTGATCTGGCGTTCCGGCACTTCCCATTCATCAAGATGGGCGCCGACCCCAAGCGGCACAAAAAACCGCGATCCCCTGGAAGACAGATGCTGGACCGTGCGCATGTCCAGATGGTCGGCGTGATCGTGGGAAATCAGTACGGCATCGATTTTTGGAAGTTCGGTCGTTGCGCTGGGCAAAGGGTGAGACCGTTTCGGGCCGATGCCGTCAACTGGCGAGGCATAGTCCGAAAATACCGGATCGATCAGCAAACGAAGGCCGTCCAGCTCTATATAGACAGTCGAATGGCCGAGCCAGATCACCCGCAGCCCGGGCGCAGGCCGGGTCTTCATGAATGCAGGCGGGATCGCCAATACCGGAACAGCCGATGGAGGAACCCGTATCTGATCGCCGAACAGTTGCTCCGTCAGATAGCCCCAGACGTCCTCCGCTTCCAATGGGGGGTGAGGGTGGGTATTTACGAATTTGCCATCATGATAGCGAGGGGACGCTTGCACCCTTTTCAATCGTTCCCCGGAAACAGATCCGCCAAACGGTGGCCAATTTTCCAGAAACAGGGCGCTGCCGATTATGACGAACGAAACAACGATAATCGCCCATTTTAGTCCGCGTTTCATGGAACCGCTCCCGGTGCGGTGTATGCATGAATGAGGGTAACATATCCGGCCTGCCTCCACGAGGGTCGCCCTTGGTCATGTCATATCCGACCTGAAGAACGGCCCATGCGACTTGTCCGGTCCTCTCAATCCGTCCGCAAACGGAAGCAAGCGGTCGACATCAAATATACGCATCTCCTACCCCCCCCCCCCGCACGACCGCTTCTGGCTACAAGCAGACTTTCAAACCGTCGCACCGGGGAGCCCGGTTTCGGGCAGTCCGCGGGGATTACCTGGCATGGGCGGGGCTGATGGGTATTGGGGGCGGGTGGAATTGGTGTGCGGTAACTGTGTCTTGAGCTTCAATTCAACCCGGTCTCCCCGGCGTTTGGAAAACCGGCGCGCATGTAGATTACGATCTGCCAGATTTGCCGCTCCGTAAGCACCGTCTTGAATGCCGGCATCTCGGTGCCGAACTGTACGCCGCCCTCGGAGGTCGACCACAACAGATATTCATCCACGGCGCGCGGCCGATCGATCAAATATGCCAGGAGCGCGGGTGGCGGGGTGAGGTCTCTGCTGGCCTCTCCATCCCCCTGGCCACTTGCACCGTGACAAGCCGCGCAGTGTGACTTGTAGAGCCTGCCGCCATCAAGGATGAACCTCGTTGTGGCTGGATAGGGGTTTCCGCGGCTATGATACTCAACAGGCACGCCTGCCTGCATAAATTCACGATGCCGTTTGGCCCGTAAAATATAGCCCGGCGCGGTCGCCTCTGCCTTCTGGGGCGGGGGCCGTCGGTGTTCTTGAGACCAAAGATCCAGACCCGGGACCAGCTCGCGATGCGGTTCGTTTGCCGCGCCGTTCCAGACGTCGCCCGTTGCGGTTGGCGCGGTTGGCTTCTCGGGGCCACATGCCGAAAGGACGGCCAGGCATGCGAGCCCCGCCAATAGCCAAGAGTTCTTGCTGGTTGTCATCGGCCCGCCTTCCAGAAACGGAACGGCATCATCGCAGCCGCGTTTCCCAACGGCCACCGTTACAAGCCCAAACTTAAACCATGATTTCCGCGACCGTCATTGATTCAGCGCAATTGGCGGGCCGGTAAATCGGCCGGTTCGGTGAGCCTATGGGCGGATGACGAGTATGGAAATTACGGCGAGAGGCACATTCATGCCGCACTGCATCATTATGCCGCATTGCAGCATGGGCCCGCGAGGACCAGATAAGTTCCAGACAATTTATTCTGGAGATTCCCCTTATGGCCGTTGCCTATAACGACACACCCGTACCGCATGCCGAGCCGCGCGCCAGCATCATCGCCATGATCGGCGGTTACTTCTCTTTGCTGTCCCGCAGCATCGCGGCCGCCAACGCCTATGAGACCCTGAACCAGATGAGCGACGCACAATTGGCCAAGCGCGGGTTGGAGCGCGGCGAGATCGCGAATGTCGCCCGGAAGGTTTTGCTCGACGAATCCTGACGGGGACCAGATCGGCCATATGGCCGATTGCATCGCCGCGCCGGGCGTCACATTATGCGGCCTTCGATTGCGAAGGGCTTCAAAATGAACGACGACGGCGGGGCGGGCGAACCCAAGGTTTCATCCACGGTCGATTTCGACGCCAATGGCAAGCATTTCGGCCATTTGAGCATTCCGCATTCGCGCAACGATTCTGGCTGGGGGGCGGTGCATCTGCCCATCGTCTCGATCCGCAATGGCGACGGGCCGGTGCTGGTTTTTACCGGCGGCAATCATGGCGACGAATATGAGGGGCCGATCGCGCTGATGAAGCTGGTCCGCGCGCTGGATCCGGCGGAGGTCACTGGCCAGATTATCGCCATCCCGGCGTTGAATTTTCCCGCGATCATGGCCGGCACGCGGCTGTCGCCCATAGACGGGGTCAATATGAACCGGGCCTTTCCCGGCCGGCGCGATGGTTCGGTCTCCCAGATGATCGCCCATTTCGTGCAGCACAGAATTCTGCCGCGCTGCGACGCGGTTTGCGACATCCATTCCGGCGGCAAGAGCATGTATTTCTCGCCCTTCGGCGCCTACCACAATCTGCCCAACAAGGCCGTCATGGAAAAGTCCAGGGCGGCGACACTGGCCTTCGGCGCGCCGATCGGGCTGGAACTGGTTGAGCTGGACGCCGGCGGTATGCTGGATACGGCCGTCGAGGAGATGGACAAGATTTTCGTCAGCACTGAACTTGGTGGCGGCGGCACGGCCTCGCCCCGGACGGTCGCCATCGCCGACGCGGGCGTGCGAAACCTGCTGGCCCATTTCGGACTGGTAGACGGAAAACCGATAACGCGGGAGTCGCTTGGCCTGGCGCCGACCCGCATGATGCATATGCCCGACCCGGGCAGTTTCACGATCTGCGACGACCGGGGAATTTTCGAGAGTCTCGTCGATCTCGACCAGGCGGTATCCGAGGGCGATCCCATCGGCCAAATCCATTTCCCCGAACGCCCCCAGCGCGAACCAGTGGTCTACCGCGCCAGCGCGTCGGGCACGGTCATCGGGCTGACCCATAAGGTTCTGATGGAACCCGGCGATTTCCTGAGCCTGGTTGCGCGGGATATGTGAGTGCGGCGCGACCTCGTCCTTCGAGACGCCCCGCTGGGGCTCCTCAGACCACATGTCCATTGCGATTACATGAGGTGACCGGTCTCGGCGCATGGTTTATCGAGGGTTGCGCCGGATTGGCCGGCGCCGAGCCTCAACCATGGGAGACCGGTCATGAGACAGGATACGCTTTATGTTGGATTGGATACAGACAAGAA